>JAPKYU010000149.1 GCA_026394175.1 Acidobacteriota bacterium
GCAAATTGCTCCATAATCCGCAGGTAGACTGCGATGGCCCGCTCGGCGAAGCTGACGATCATCGGAATGGTAGTGATTGCGCTGGCGGGCGCGACTGCGCTGCTGCTACCGCAATCGAGCCCGCAACCGAGCCGTCCCGCCGTGCGGGATAAGGGAGCGGCCTTCTCTCCATCCCACGCCGCGTGGCAGGACTCGCTGGGCGATGGCCTGCCCGATGCCTTCCGGCTCGATACGACAGCCGACCGCGAGCGCTTCCGCCGCTGGTTCTCCTTCATCGCGGAGATGCAGTACTACTACCCGAGCGCGGAGGCGTCCCGCGAAGTCCAGGACTGCGCCGGGCTGATCCGCTACGCGTTTCACGAGGCACTGCGGCGGCACGATGGCGAGTGGCGCCGGCGGTTCGCCGCCCCGGTCGATTTTCCCATCGAAGACATCGAGAAGTACGCCTACCCGCGGACACCGCTGGGCACAGCGCTGTTCCGGACGCGCCCCGGTCCGTTTGCGCCCGGCGAGGTGTCCGGCGGCGCGTTCCGCGAGTTTGCCGATGCGGAGACGCTGGTCCGCTATAACACGCATCGGGTCGGCCGGCGGCTGGAGGCGGCACGGAAAGGCGACCTGCTGGTGTTTCGCCAGCCGCAGCAGAAGCAGCCCTACCACACCATGATTTTTCTCGGCGGCTCCGAAGCGCTGCCCGACGCCGTCGCCGATTGGATCGTGTACCACACCGGCCAGGACGGCGGCCAGGCGGGGGTGATCAAAAAGGCGCCGTTCCGGGTGCTGTGCGAGCATCCCGAGCCGCGCTGGCGTCCGGTGGAAGGGAACCCGAATTTCCTGGGCTTCTACCGCCTCAACATTCTGCGGTAGAAGCAAGGGGGCGAATATGGCCACGAAGCAGATTGCCAACCGCGGTAATAGGACGCAGATGAACGCAGATGAACGCAGATCAAGAAAATCTGTGTGTATCTGCGTTTATCTGCGTCCCATTTCCCCTGTTATCCGCTCCCTGATCCCGCTGAGCGGGACGGCTCTGTTGCTGTTGTGGGCGGCGGTGGGCTTTGCTCAGACGCGACCCGCGCCGGGCGGAGCGGAGTTCGCCGTCAGCACCACGCGCAGCTACCAGCCCGGCGAGCAACCGCGCGTCGCCCTCTATTACCGGGCGGTGAACTCGCTCGACTTCCGCGTGTACCGCGTCGCGGACCCGGTGGCGCTGCTGGGCGGCATGAAGAACCCGCACCAGTTCGGCGAGGCGCGGCGCGACCTGATGCGCGTCTACCGCCAGGCCCCTCCGGCGCCGATCGAGACCATTCACACCTTCAAGCGCGACCTGCGGTCCGGCATCCGCGGTTATTTCCGCTCGCAGCTCAGCGCCAAGACGCGCCGGGCGTATTCCGCGCCGCCGCCCGGCAAAGTGCAGCGGCCGCAACGCGTGGTGTTGAACGCCGGCTCCTTTGCCGAGGTGCCCCTGCTCAACCCCAAGCGGCTGACGGTGGCCTGGCGCGAGCTGCTTCCCTTCTCCGCGGAGAACCAGCGCGCGGTGTTCCCGGTGGATGTCAAGGAACCCGGGGTCTACGTGATCGAAGCGGTCAACGGCCGGCTGGCGGCCTACGCGGTGCTGGTGATGACCGACCTGGCCGTGGTCACCAAGAGCGCCCCCGGGCAGATGCTGGTCTATACGGTTGACCGGCGCAGCGGCCGGCCCGCCGCCAACGCCGAGATCTTTTTGTACCGCGGCGGCAGGCGCCTGGCCGGCGGGCGCGCCGACACCCGCGGCCTCTTTCTGACTCCCCTGAAAATCGCCCGCGGCGAGGAAGCCAGCGAGCCGCCGGAAGGGGAAGAGCTGGACGAAGTAAGGGGCGGACCGGGCGGCGTGCTGGCCATGGCCCGCGCCGGCGGCCGCTTCGCCGTCTCCGCGCTGGAACAATACGAGGTGCCCAGCGGCCCCGAAACCGAGTACCGCGCCTACATCTACACCGACCGGCCCGTGTACCGCCCCGGCCACAAAATCGAGTTCAAGGGCATCGTGCGGCTGCTCGACCAGGAGCGCTACAACACTCCGGGCGGCCGCGTCGAGGTGCAGATTACCGGCCCGGAGCGCACGCCGCTTCTCAGCCAGACCTTCACGCTCAACCAGTACGGCTCGTTCAGCGGCGCCTACGAAGTCCCGCCCGAAGCCAGCCTGGGCTATTACTCGATCCGCGCCACACTCGACGGCAAGATGGTCGGCATGCACGGGTTCCGCGTGGAAGAGTACCGCAAGCCGGAATTCGAGGTGAAGGTGGCGGTCGAGCGCGGACAGTACCTGCAGGGCGAGAGCCTGCGCGCTTCCGTAAACGCGCGGTATTATTTCGGCGCGCCGGTCTCGGGCGGGAAGGTCAGCTTCCACGTCTTCCGGTCGCGCTATATCCCGCCCTTCTGGATGGATTACTTCGAAGGGGAGGGCGGGGACGAGGGCGGCGGCGAAGAAACCGATTCCGAATACGGAAGGCGCTACTATTCGCCGCCCGAGCAGGTCCACCAGTCGGAAGCAACCCTGGACGCGGATGGCAAGGCGCAAATCGAGCTGCCAACCGAGATCGACCCCGGGCGGCAGAACTTCGTCTACCACGTGCAGGCCGAAGTGACCGACGCCGGCGACCGCCAGGTGTCCGGCGCCGGCTACGCCCAGGTGCTGTACAGCGACCTGGGGGTGTTCGGCCAGACCG
Source organism: Acidobacteriota bacterium (assembly GCA_026394175.1). GTDB lineage: Bacteria > Acidobacteriota > Terriglobia > JAJPHL01 > JAPKYU01 > JAPKYU01. The sequence goes on from JAPKYU010000149.1 coordinate 2,703, forward strand.
ACCGCTACGTCTACAAGCCGGCGGAAACCGTGGAAACCACCTTCCGCGCCCTCGACCAGCAAGGCAAGCCGCAGCGGGCGCGGCTGGAGGTGACGCTGCTGCGCCACCAGTGGATAACGAACCGCTCCCAGAACGTGGAGTTGAAGAAGGCGGTGCTCGATACCGATGCCTCCGGCATCGCCCGGTTCTCCTTCCAGCCGGACACGCCCGGCAGCTTCATCGTCCGCGGCGAGACAAAGGACACGCGCGGGCGGGTGGTCCGGGGCGAAGTGTGGTGCTGGGTCTCCGGACGCGATTTCGCCTTTGGAGGGGGAGAGTACGGCACCTCGCGGATCCGCATGATTCCGGACAAAAAGAAATACAAGGCCGGCGACACCGCCCGGATCCTCCTTTCGCTGCCCGATTCGGGCGCGCATTTGCTGATCACCTCCGAAGGGCGGCAGGTCTATTCGGCCTGGGTGGCCGAAGCGGATTCGCCGTCGCTCACCGTGGATGTGCCGATCACCCCGCAGCTTTCCCCCAACTTCTACCTGGCGGTGGCCTACGTAAAGAACAACCGCCTGTACGAAGCGTCGCAGAACATCAATGTTCCGAGCGACGAGAAGAAGCTGTCGGTGGAGATCTCGAGCGACCAGAGCGAATACCGGCCGGGCCAGCCGGCTGCCTACACGGTGCTGACGCGCGACGCGGCCGGGCGGCCGGTCAGCGCCGAGGTCAGCCTGGGCGTCGTCGATGAGGCCATCTACGCCATCCAGCCGGAGAACGCGGCCGACATTTACCGCTTCTTCTTCCCGACCCGCTACAGCCGGGTCATCACCCGCTACTCGCGCGATTATTACTTCTACGGGTACTCGGGCGAAAAACGCATGCAGCTTGTGTTCGCGCGCCGCCCGTACCAGCTCGCCGACTTCAAGGCCGAGGGCGAGAAGGCGCCCGCCGTGCGCCGGCGCTTCGTCGATACCGCCTACTGGAACGCGCACGTGGTGACGGATGGCGCGGGGCGCGGGCAGGTGCGGTTCAACATGCCCGATAACCTGACCACCTGGCGCGCCACGGCCCGCGCCGTCACCGCCGACACGCGGGTGGGGAGCACGGTGCAGAAGGTGCTGGCGCGGAAAAACCTGATGCTGCGCCTGCAAACGCCGCGCTTCTTCACCGAGCGCGATTCGGCCACCGTGGTCGGCGTGGTCCACAATTACCTGGCTTCCGACAAGACCCTTCGGGTGAGCCTGGAGGCGACGGGGATTGACGTAGCCGAGGGCGCCGCCCGCCCCGTTACTGTGCCCAAGAACGGCCAGGCGCGCATCGAGTGGCGCGTCTACGCGCCGGGCCCCGGCGAAGCCGTGTTCCTGGCCAAGGCCCTGGGCGACGAGGAGTCCGACGCCATGGAATGGCGGGTTCCGGTGCGGCCCTACGGCGCTCCCATCACCCAGGCGCGCAGCGGAACGATTTCCGGCGACCAGACCGTGGTCGAGCGCTTCAACCTGCCGGCGGCCTATCGCCAAACCGGTACGCTGCGGATCGACGTTTCGCCCAGTGCGGCCGGCACGCTGTTGGGCGCGCTCGATTACCTGACGACCTTTCCATACGGCTGCGTCGAGCAGACCATGTCCAGCTTCGTGCCCAACGTGGTGGTGGCGCGCACCATCCGGGAGCTGAAGCTGCCGCCGCTCGCGCGCCCCGACGAGCTGGATCGGAAAGTGAAGGCGGGGCTGAAGCGCCTGTACGCGTTCCAGCACCAGGACGGGGGCTGGGGGTGGTGGACCGACGACGCCACGCACCCCTTCATGACCGCCTACGTCATGTACGGCCTGCGGGAAGCGCAGTTGGCCGGCTACGAGGTGCGTGCCGACGTGCTTCGGCGGGGATTGATGTCGCTGGCCAACCAACTGGCGGCGGGCGGCAACCTGCCCCTCGACACCCGCGCCTACATGACCTACGCGCTGGTTTCGGCCGCGCCACAGGCCCCGATTCCGCTCGACGCGCTGCTGGAATCGCGCGCCCAGCTCGGGCCGCTGGGCAAGGCGTTGCTGGCCCTGGCGCTTTCGGCGCGCCGGGACCCGCGCGCCATGGACCTGGCGGCCGACCTGGAGCGCGCCGCCACAACCTCCGGCGGCGAAGCCTGGTGGGAGTCGCGCACCGACCCCATGCTGCTGCACGAGCCCCGCGGCAACCCGGTGCAGTCTTCCGCCTATGCCATCAAGGCGCTGGCCCAGCTTCGCCCCGGCAGCCCGCTGCTGCCGGCCGCGGTCCGCTGGCTGATCGGACACCGGCGCGGCGGCTACTACTGGGACACCACGCTGAATACCGCCACCGTCATCTACGGGATCACCGATTACCTGCGGCACAGCCAGGAACTGGAGCCGAACTTCCAGGTGGAAGTGCTTCTGAACGGCCAGCCGCTGGTTTCCCGCGCCATGACCCGGGCCGATGCGGTCAAGCTGCAGCCGGTGACCCTGCGCATCAACGCCGACAAGCTTGCCGCGGGAGAGAACGAGCTGCAGATTCGCAAGCGCGGGCCGGGCGTGCTGTACTGGTCCGCGGTGGCCACCTACTTCAGCGGCGAGGCCACGATTGGCGCCATCCAGCGCGCCGATTTACGGATCACCCGCGAATTTTTCCGGGTCATCTCGGAAAAGCGCGGCGACCGCTACATCTATCGCGAAGAGCCGCTGGAGGGGCCGGTGCGCGTCGGAGACATGCTCTCGGTCCGCGTCCGGATCAGCGGCCGGCCGTACGAGTACCTGATGATCGAGGACCCCATCCCGGCGGGATTCGAGGCCCTCGAGCGCGACGACGTGTTCCAGTTCGAGCGGGCCCCCGAGTGGTACGCCAGCCCGTGGTGGACCCGCCGCGAGCTGCGCGACGACCGCGTGGCCTTTTTCCAGACGGCGCTGTGGGGACGCAACGAGGCCAACTACAGGTACCTGCTGCGCGCTTCCACGGCCGGGGATTTTCAGGTGATGCCGGCGCGCGTGCAGCCCATGTATCAGCCGGAAGTGCAGGCCAGCACCGCGAACACGCGCGTCTCGGTGCAGTAAAGGGGGCCCGAGCCGCAGATTGCGCAGATTTCACCGATTCAGAATCTGTGCAATCAGCGCAATCTGCGGCTACGGTTCTCCGCGGGAGGCAACCGTGAGACTGAAACTGTTCGCTCTGCAAACGGTGGGCACGGCGGCAACGCTGGCCGCGGCCTGGCTGCTGCTGTTGGTGCCCGATTCCAGCGCCGCCTGGCTGGCGTTGTCGCTCCTGCTGATGTGCGTGACGCTCTTTTTACTCAGCTTCACGCTGACGGCGGTGGCCGGCGGCCTGGGAGCGGCGCCGACTTCAGTCTGTGCGCCGGGTCTTCCCGAAGCGCTCCACTACGGTTGGCGGCGCTGGTATCGCGCGGCCATCCTGCTGCTGGTGGCCGGCGGCCTGCTGTACGCCGTGATCTGGCTCGGGTGGCTGCGCCTGCCGGTCTGGCTGGGGCTTGCCGTCGTGGTGCTGCTCGCCGTCCCGAGCGCAGTCCAGTGGCATAGCCTTCAGGCTGTGCGCTTCGCCGCCCTTGCCCGCAATCTGGCATGCACCGCGCTCGCCCTGGTTCTTGGCTTTATGGCCTGGAAAATCGTCGACGCGCCGCTGGAGATGAGCCCGCCCTGGCTGGAAATCGCCTACCTGGGCGCG
>JAPKYU010000283.1 GCA_026394175.1 Acidobacteriota bacterium
CGTGGATATCATTTCGGCCAAGTAACGGCCATGCACGAAGCCGCACGGCCGTCCCCGGATGTTGCGGCGCAAGGAAAGTCGTAACAGACAGATCCTTGGAAGGTCTACCGAGGTGAATATGGCAGAACAAGAACTAAACAAGCAACTACCGATCCCGCTTTATTACCAGTTCAAGACAGTTGTCCTGAACCGCATCCGAACCGGCGAACTGAAGCCGAACGACCGGCTGCCGGCCGAGGACCTGCTGGCGAAACAGTACGCGGTCAGCAAGGCAACTGTGCGCCATGCCCTGAATGGATTGGCGAGCGAGGGGTTGCTGCGGCGCGTGCAGGGCTCTGGGACGTTTGTTGCCGATCCGCGGATCGAGTTGGGTTCCCGAAGGCTGCACAGTTTCACCAAGGAGATGCGCGCGCGGGGCCTGCAGCCCTCATCCCGCGTCGTGAAGCAGGAGGTGCAGCTTCCTGATTCGCGCGTGGCGGATTTGCTTCGATTGCGGGCCGGGGCCAGAGTGCTCTGCCTGAGCCGAGTGCGGCTGGCGGACGGGCAGCCCATGGCGCTGCAGACGGTTTGCGTTCCGCTCTACCTTGCACCCGGGCTGGAGGACCGCGATTTCGAGAACGGTTCTTTGTACGAGGTGCTCACCGACGTCTACGGTCTGATCCCCGCGCGGGCGCACGAAACGCATCGCGCCGTGCTGCTGGGCGCGGCGGAGGCCGAGTTGTTGGACAGCAACCCGGGTGCGGCGGCGCTCAAGGTACAGAGAATCACCTTTGATGCGGCCGGCTGCCCATTTGAGCTGGCCGATTCGGTCATGCGCGGCGACCGTCACGAAATCGTGATCGAGTTGACGAGTGGGACGGCTAGATTCGTGAAGCTGGAGTTGTGACGTGCGCCGTTGTGGCGAGCGGGTGCCCCGCAAGGGCCAACGCGGCGCTGCGCAAGCACCCGCTCGCTGATCCCGCATGGCGGGACGGCTCTGTTACGAACCAATCTGCGCAATCTGCCGCCGCACGTCGCTGTTCCGCGCCTCCTGCGCCTTGCTGTTGTTGCCGACGCGGCCAGCACGGACCATCTATTCCTGCTTTTTGTTGATTGATTTCGGCGTAGAAGGCGGTACCATAGGGCAATCGAGGCCCCGGCGGGGGGGCCGGAGGCCCGCTGCTATATAGCTTCCCCGGGCTTGCTTTGCACCCTGCGCCCGGCTGTCCTCGAGCGGGAGGTTTGTTGTGTTCCACCGGAGTGCGATCCCGGTTGTGCTGGGCATGGTTCTGGGCGGGGTGCTCCTCGCTCCCGCGCAGGTGTCCATCAATCTTGGAGAAACGAAAAGCGGCAACCTGTCGGCATCGTCGGGCCGCTCGGTGGGCTGCTCAAGCTGCTACGCCGACCTGTACCAATTAACGGTACCGTCCGGCTCTCCGCAAGTGGTGTACATCACCATGACCTCCTCGGCCTTTGACACCTTCTTGCGCGTGCTGGACTCCAGCGGAAAAGCCCTGTTCGCGAACAACGACGATAAACGCACCAGCACCACTACTACCAACTCCTTCATTGGCGCGCTGCTGAACCCCGGCACCTACCGGATCGAAGCCACCAGCTACGACCCGAGCCAGGCCGGCGCGTATACGCTGGCGGTGCGGGGAACTGCCGCCAACATCGGAACGATCAGCCTGGGGCAGAGCGTGAGCGGGAACCTGTCGTCGTCTTCCGGGCGAACCGTGCTGGGCGACGGATCCTCTGCCGACCTGTACGAGTTCTCGGTGGCCTCCCAGCAGGTGGTGACCATAACCATGAGGTCGGTGGCCATGGACGCCTACATGGTCCTGATGGACTCCTCGGGCTTGTACCTGGCGAGCGACGATGACAGCGGCGGCGGCACCGACTCCCAGATCGTTCGCACCCTCGCTCCCGGGAAGTACCGCGCTGAGGCCGGCACCTTTGTCGGCCAGGGCGGCGCTTATACCTTGAGCCTGCAGGCCACCAATCCCACGGTCACCACCATTACCGCGGGGCAGACCGTGAACGGCACCCTGTCGTCCACCTCCGGCCGGTCGGGAGGCTGCGCCGGCTGCTATGCGGACCTTTACCAGTTCACCCTGACGTCCTCCCAAACGTTGTCGGTGGCTATGAATTCCACCGTCTTCGACACCTACCTGCGCGTCCTGGACGGCAGCGGAAACATGCTCGCTGCAGACGACGATAGCGGCGGAGGCACCAACTCGTTGGTCCAACGCGCTTTCGCGGCGGGAACCTACCGCATTGAGGCCACCAGCTACAGTTCCGGGATCGGCGGCGCTTACACGCTGGCGTTGAGCGCCGTCACCGCCCAGGTTCTGCCCATCTCTGTCGGGCAGACACTCAGCGGCAGCCTGACAGCCTCATCGGGGCGTTCTGTGGGTTGCAGCGGTTGCTTTGCGGACCTCTACCAGTTCAGCGTGACTTCTTCCCAGACCCTGAATATCGTGCTGACCTCCAGCGCGTTCGATGCTTTCCTGCGCGTGCTGGACTCGGCGGGCAGCACCGTTGCCACGGACGATGACGGCGCCGGGGGAAGCAATGCCCGCATCTACCGCACCTTCGCCGCCGGCACCTACCGGATCGAAGCCACCTCCTACAACAGCGGGAAGACTGGGGCCTACACCCTGGCGCTGAACACCGTGAACGTAACGGTCTCCCCCATCACCGTGGGCACCGCGGCGACCACCGTCAACGGCAGCCTGAGCGCCAGTTCCGGAAGCTCGGTGGCTTGTACCGGCTGCTTCGCGAACTCTTATGGATTCACGCTGAGCAGCGCGCAGACCGTGCAGATCGACCTGACCTCCACGGCCTTTGATGCCTACCTGCGCGTGCTGGACGCCAACGGGGTGGTGGTGGCGGCCGATGACGATAGCGGCGGCGGCAGCAACTCGCGCATCCGGCGCAGTTTTGCCGCCGGCACCTATCGTATCGAGGCCAGTTCCTACAGTACCGGGGCCACCGGGGCCTTCACCCTGGTGGTGCAGGTGGTCAGCGTCACGGTCGCGCAGATCGCCGTGGGGCAGACGGTGAACGGCACCCTGTCGGCTACCTCGGGACGGTCGGCAGGCTGCGCCGGCTGCTATGCGGACCTGTACCAGTTCACGGTGAGCAGCGCCCAGCCCCTCATCATCGGCCTGAATTCCACCGCCTTTGACGCTTACCTGCGGGTTTTGGATGCGGGAGGCGCCACGGTGGACACCGACGATGACAGCGGCGGGGGAACCAATGCCCGCATCAGCCGCACCTTCGCCGCCGGCACCTACCGGGTCGAGGCCACCTCCTATAGTTCCGCGAAGGCCGGCGCGTACACGCTGTCGGTGGCCACCCCCCCGAGCGGCGTGCCGGCGCCGGTGCTCATGCTCATCACCTCCCTCTCGCCTTCCAGCGCCCAGGCGGGCGGCGCGGCATTCACGCTGCTGGTGACCGGAAGCGGTTTCGTCTCCGGCTCCGTGGTGCAGTGGGCCGGCAGCGACCGGTCGACCACCGTTGTCAGCGCCACGCAACTGCAGGCCGCCATTCTGGCCGGCGACCTGGCCGGGTCCGCCAGGACCGTTCTGGTCACGGCGAGGTCCGGCACGGCGGTATCGAATTCCCTGAGCTTCACCATCACCAGTTCCGCGCCCACGCTCACCGTGAGTCCGGAGTTCCTGAACTTCAGCGCTTTGGAGAACCAGGCCAGTCCGGCGGCCCAGAACCTGGCCGTCGCCGGGAACGTGGGCTGGACGGCCAGCGTGCGGACCAGCGCGGGCGGGAATTGGCTGACCGTCGCGCCGGCCTCCGGAACGGCGCCCACCACCGCGCGAGTCAACGTAAGCTCCACCGGCGTGGCCGCGGGCGTCTACACCGGCCTGATCACCGTCCAGAGCACCACCGGAGGGCTGCTGCAGGTGGTGGCGGCCACGCTGGTGATCACCAAGGCGCTTCCCATTCTTCAGCCCAGCCAGACCGGCTTCCTGTTCCAAGGGATCGAAGGCCAGAGCATTCCGGCGTTAACCTTTCAGATGATGAACGTGGGCTCCGGCACCATGAACTGGCAGATCCGCGCCCAGACTCCCGATGGACGGAACTGGCTCTCGGTTTCTCCCGCCGGCGGCAGCACCGGGGCCGGCTCCGGCGCCACGGCTCCCACCGCGACGGTCCGCGTGGATTCCACGCTGTTGAAGGCCGGAGTTTCCGTGGGTCTGTTGACCTTCGAAGCGCAGGGCGCGCCCAACTCGCCCCAGGCCGGCCTGGTCCTGGTGAGCATGCTGCCGCCGGGGAGCGATCCGGTGATCCTGGTGCAGCCGGCAGGCTTCGTTTTCGTGGGCATAACCGGCGGGGCGGCGCCGGCCGGGAAAGACCTGGTCGTCAGCGCCAGCGGCGGCGCGTCGATCCAATTCGCCGCTGCGGCTTCCACGGCGGGAGGAGGCAACTGGCTCACGGTGACGCCTGCTTCCGGCTCCGTCGAGGGGGGCCGGACCACGCTGCGGGTTCGCGCCGACTCGGGGAGCCTGGCCCGCGGAGTCTACACCGGAACCATTACCGTGACGCTGGGCACCGGCGTGCGCCAGGACCTGTCCGTGGTTCTGGTCTTGTCGGAAACGGGCGGGGTCGCCCCGCAGGGAGTCGGCCCGCCCGTGGCGCAGGCCGCCTGCACGCCCAGCCGGCTCACCCTGGTCGAAACCATGCTGGCCGGGAACTTCACGCTGTCGGTGAGTTGGCCGGTGTCGCTGCGCACTCTGGTGTTCAACGACTGCGGACAGCCGGTGACCGATGCCACCGTAATCGCCTCCTTCAATACGGGCGATCCCCCGGTGGTTCTGACCAGCTTGAAAGACGGGAACTATACCGGGAATTGGATTCCCGGCAAGTCCGACCGCACCACGGTGACCATCCGCGCCCGGGCCACAGGCTTGGCCGAGGCGGTGACGCAGATTGATGGCAAGGTGGGAGCGGGGGGAGGCACTCTGCCGCAGGTGTCCCGCAACGCCACCCTGAATGCCGCCAGCTACCAGAAGTACGTTCCAGTGGCCCCCGGCACGCTGGTTTCCGTGTTTGGGGCCAATCTAGGCACCTCAACGGCGTCTGCCTCCACGACGCCGCTGCCGACGTCACTGGCGGATGTGCGCGCCCAGCTCGGCGGCAAAGACATGGGGCTGGTGTTCGCCAACGGCGGCCAGGTGAACGCGCAGGTGCCCACCGACCTGGTGCCGGGAACCACCGCCTCGCTGGTGGTTACGGTCCGCGGCGTGGCGGCGGCTCCCGATCAGATCACCTTGGCGGACGCCCAGCCGGGCATCTTCTCGCTGAACTCGGCCGGCACCGGGCAAGGCGCCATCCAGGTTTCGAATACTCCGATCTACGCGGCGCCCCAAGGCAGTGTTCCCGGCAGCCAGGCCCGCCCGGCCGACCGCGGCGAATACATCACGATCTACTGCACCGGACTGGGAGCGACTGATCCTCCGGTGGCTTCGGGCATGGCCGCTCCAAGTTCGCCGCTGGCCACGGTGAAAACCGCCGTGACCGTAAGCATCGGTGGCATCCAAGTGCCCGCCGCCTTCGCCGGGTTGTCGCCGGGCTTCGTGGGACTTTACCAGGTGAACATCCAGGTGCCCAGCGGAGTACAACCCGGTGACGCCGTGCCGCTGGTCATGACGCAGGCCGGAGTCAACAGCAACACGGTGACCGTGGCCGTGCGTTAGAGGAGGAGGAAGTGCTGAGGAGATGTTTCCATTTGACGCTGGCCCTGGCGCTCTGCGCCGGCTGGGCCCTGGCCCAGAAGAAGCTTCCCACGTCGGACACCCAACCGCGGGGCACGCTGATTGAGACCCAGGGCGAACCCGGCGACGATGCTCAGGACCAGGTGGTGATGTACCGCTTTCACCTGGCGGCGGCAGACGCCGGCCTGCGCCTGGCCGAACGCCTTAAACGCGTTCCACCCGCCTGGGACAAAGCCTTTGATGTGAACGCTTCGAGTGATCCGGCGGTCCGCGCTGCGTGCGTCGAATTCGTCCTCGCAGGCTTGTATGCGACCGAAAAGATCTCCCGCAG
>JAPKYU010000040.1 GCA_026394175.1 Acidobacteriota bacterium
AAGCAATTCCTCGGCAAACGGCGTTAGGCCCGCGATGCTGAGGTTGGCGCGCCCGGTGATTTGCGTGACCGATTCCTGGAACGACGCGATGGCGCTGCGGTTGGCCAATCGGATGGCCACCACCGCCGCGATTCCCAGCGCCACCGCCGTCACGCTGAGCAGCGTGCGTAGCTTGTCGCTCCAGAGCGGCCGGACGATGAATGTGTAGAACAGCTTCATCGATCCCAGGGTCCAAAGGTCAGCGCCGGGAAGACCTTTGGCGGGACAACGCCGCACATTCTTGTCTTCCCGGCAACATTTTTGCCGTTCCCAACAGAGCCGCGAGCGTCAGCGAGCGGGCGCTTGCGCAGCGCCGCGTCGGCCCTTGCGGGGCACCCGCTCGCTGACGCTCGCGGCTCTGTTGCGGCGCTTTTTAGCTGCGGCTATGCCGCGCTGTACGCTTAGACCGTCGGACCGTTGGACCCCTCAACGATTTCTCCGTCGCGCATCCCAAGCACGCGGTCGGCGAAGGCGGCCGCCTCGCGGCTGTGCGTGGCCATGATCACGGCGGCCCCCATGGCTCCCGCGGCGCGGGCCAGCAGCTTCAGGATGGTCTGAGCATTGGCGCTGTCGAGATTGCCGGTGGGCTCGTCGGCAATCAGGATGGCGGGCTGCTGCACCAGGGCGCGGGCAATGGCCACGCGCTGCATCTCGCCGCCGGAAAGCTGGTGCGGGTAATCGCCCGCCCTGCCCCACACGTCAACCTGGACCAGCATCTCCCGCACCTGCCAGGCGCGGTCCCGCTGCCCGTCGAGCAGCAGCGGCAGCTCGACATTTTCGAAAACAGTGAGCGTGGGCAGCAGGTTGAAGAACTGGAAAACGAACCCGACGCGGCGGCGGCGCAACTGGGTGAGGGCCGGGTCGCAAAGCGCGGTGGTGGGCTTCCCCAGCAGGCGCACCTCGCCCCGCGTCGGCCGGTCCATGGCCCCGGCCAAGTTCAGCAGCGTGCTCTTGCCGCAGCCGCTGCGGCCCACCACGGCGGTGAAACTTCCGGCCGCGAACGAGGCCGTCACGTTCCGAACGGCTTCGATCCGCCGGCCGTCCACCGCATAGGTGCGCGAAACGTCGCGGAGTTCCACCGGATCCACAGCCTCATTGTATCGTTCAAGGTTCAAGGTTCAACGTCTAACGCCGCGAACGTTGAACCTTGGAAATTGAACGTCGAATAGAATGGGGTGATGGGCCGGCAATTGCCTTCCCCGGACGCCGCGGAGCGGACTGGCCGATGGCCGGCGGGGCTGCGCCGCACGCTCCGTTACGCGCGCCTGGATCGCCAGGAAATCGCCGGCTCGCTGGGAGACATGGGCACATTCCTGCCGCTGCTGGTGGGCATGGCCGCGCAGAATGGCCTGGATTTCGGCGCCGCGCTGTTTTTCGCCGGGCTGTTCAATATCGTCACCGGCCTCCTGTTCCCCATTCCCATGGCGGTTCAACCGATGAAGGCCATCGCAGCCGTGGCCCTCACCGAGGGGCTGAGGACGCCGCAGATCCTGGCCGCGGGAATCTCGGTCAGCGCCGTCATCCTGCTGCTGGGCGTGACCGGGTTGATCGACTGGCTGAACCGCGCCATTCCCAAGAGCGTGGTCCGCGGCCTGCAACTGGCCCTCGGCCTGTCTCTGCTGATGAAGGGGTTGCAGATGGTGGCCGGCACGCGGGTGGCGGTGGGCCCGGACAGCTACCTGACCGGAATCATCGCCGGCGTGGCCGTGCTGGCGTTGTTCTCGTCGCGGACGGCGCCGGCCGCCCTGGTGCTGTTCCTTGCCGGCATCGGCATTGCGCTGTGGAAGCAGCCGGCCGCGGCTGCCGGCGTGGGCCTGCGCCTCTCCCTGCCGGTGTGGTCGGCGCCCGGCTGGGCCGACTTCGTCAGCTCTTTCGGGCGCGCCGCGCTGCCGCAGATCCCGCTGACCACGCTCAATTCGGTGATCGCCGTGTGCGCGCTCTCCTCCGACCTGTTCCCCGACCGCCCGGCGGGGCCGCGCAGAGTCGCCGTGTCGGTCGGGCTGATGAACCTGGTGTCGGGCTGGTTCGGCGGGATGCCCATGTGCCACGGGGCCGGCGGCCTGGCCGGGCAGTACCGCTTCGGCGCCCGCACCAACGGCTCGATCCTTTTCCTGGGAACCGCGAAGCTGGTTATCGCGGTGCTATTTGGCGCCTCGCTCATGAATTTCTGCCGGGTCTTCCCGGAGAGCGTGCTGGGGGTGATGCTGGGGTTCAGCGGGATCGAGCTGGCCCTGGTCACCCGCGACCAGAACCGGCGCGCCGACGCCTTCGTTATGCTGCTGACCGCCGGCGCCTGCCTGGCGCTGGGCAATATCGCGCTGGGCTTCGGCCTGGGCCTGGCGCTGGGGTGGTGCCTGCGCCTGGGCGCCTTCCGCCTGGATGAATCCGCCAGATAACCATCCCAGAGCCCTCAGGAAGGTACCTTCCCAATCAATCATAACCATCGAATTTTGTTTCAATCGGCGGGCGCTTTAGGCTAAACTACCGGCGGGCTGGTCGGCAGTCGAGGAGTCACTTGAGAGCGACCAAGAAGCGCGCCGAGGCCAATCCCCCGTTGATCTACTACGCGCCAGGGGGCGGCCTTGGCCATCTCACCCGCGGCATAGCCATCCTGCGGCAGTGGCGGAAGCGGACCGGGCGCCCGGCCCTGTTGCTTTCCTATTCTCCGTTTGCCCCGCTGGCCCGCAAGGAAGGCATTGGTGTCCGCGAGATGCCCGGGCCTGACGCGGGGGCCTTGAAGCGCATCCTCGATCGGGCTGGGCCGCGGGCGCTGGTTGTGGACACCTTTGCGCGCGGGATCATGGGCGAGATGGCCGACCTGGTGCCTTCCCTCGATATTCCAACCATCCTGATCCAGCGCTACTTGAACCCCGCCTATCTGCGGCAGTTCAATGTGACGGCCTTCGTTGGCCGCTTTTACCGGCTGGTAGTGCGCCTGGCCGATGCCCTTCCTCCACAGACGCTGAGCCAGCAGACCGTGGATGTGCCGCCGGTAACCATCCGCGAGATGCGCGAACTACCCCCGGTCACGCAACGGGCCGGCTGGCTGTTCGTGGACTGGGGCGAAGGCAGCGAGCCGTTCATCCAGGCAGCCCAGGAAGCAGCGGTCCGGCAGGGCAAGACCCTGCGCGTGGCGCGCCCGGCGGAGTCCTATCCGGCCGTGGACCAGATGGCCGGGCACGAGCTGGTGATGGGCGACGGGGGCTACAACTTGTACCATGAAGCGGCGTTAACCGGGTCCCCGACCATCTTCGTGCCCGGCCGCCGCATGTACGACGATCAGTTCGCGCGCACCGCCGCCGCCGTGCAGGCGCGCACTCCCGCGGCGCTCGGGGCCTTGCTGCAGGGATTCCCGCCGGAGCCGCTTCCATCGCACTCGGGCGAAGGCGCGGCGGCCGTTGTAGAGGTCATCCAAGCGCTTCTGGCGGCTGCCGAGAAGCCGGCGCCGCGGCCGGTCAGCCCCGCGGCACGCCCCAAGCCGGCGGCCCCCAAGAAGGCAGCGCCATCGAAGAAACCGGCCCCCAAGAAGGCAGCGGTATCGAAGAAACCAGCCCTGAAGAAAGCAGCGGTATCGAAGAAACCGGCCCCCAAGAAGGCAGCGGCGTCGAAGAAACCAGCCCCCAAGAAGGCAGCGGTATCGAAGAAACCAGCCCCCAAGAAGGCAGCGGTATCGAAGAAACCGGCCCCCAAGAAGGCAACGGTATCGAAGAAACCGGCCCCCAAGAAGAAGCGCCCTTCCCGCAAAGCGCCATCCCGCAAGCGCCCGGTAGCCCGCAAAACCACCGCGGCCCGAAAGACCGCTCAGCGTCGTCGATCCCACAGCCGCCACTGAGTGTAGGAGCGTCCATCGCAGGCTTCAAATCGGCTATAATCAACCGCGTAGGAGGGGCAGCCCATGCTCACTGATAAGATCGGAACGATTGCCGGCAAGGTTTGGAGAACGTTGAACCACCAGGGCGAAATGAGCATCAGTGCCCTGAAGAAAGCCATCGGCGCAAAGGATTCTTCAGTGGATTGGGCCATTGGGTGGTTAGCCCGCGAAGACAAACTCGCCTTCCGGATGGACAAGAACGTTCTGAAAGTCGGCCTCAAGAAATAGCGCCCGCCAACTCGCCGGCCCGCAGCGTCTCCATACGCCCGGCGCCGACGGGGCCGGGAGAGAATGTGTAGCGGCGGTCTTCAGACCGCCATCCGAGCCGCGGCGTGATTTCTCCGGAGCAACGGCGGGCCGAGAAACATCTGTTGTCTGGGTTTGCCCGTTTGGATAGACTTGCGGTTTTGGCCGTGGCCGCGCCGGTCGCTCTTCCGCCGCCTCTGCCTGAGCCCTATGAGCGCTGACCTGCTCAGTGGAAACGCTGGCCCCACCCCGGATGAAGAACGGCGCCGCACCGGTGCGGTGCTACTGGGCATCGCCAAGGTTGCGTTGGCCGCCCTCATCATCGTCATCCTTCTCCGCCGCGGGGAGATCCAGCCTGGGCAGTTGAAAGCCGCCCTGACCAGCCACCCGCTGTTGTTCCTGCTGGTGGCGGCGATGATGACGCTGTCTTACATGGGCCAGGGTTACCGATGGAGTGTGGTGCTGCGGGACCGGGCCATTCCGGCCCCCTACTGGCAGGCCTTCCGCTACCTGATGATCGGCAAGTTCTTCAACCTGGCGGTGCCCGGCTATTTCAGCGAGGACATCGTTCGGGGCCTGTACCTGGTCCGCAACAACGCCGCCTCCCGCTCCAAGGTGTTCATGAGCCTGATAGTCGATCGGTTCGTAGGCATCGTCTCGCTGTTCATAGTCTGCTCGGGCGGGCTGGGAGTGGGCTACGTTTTTGGGCGGCCGGGCGAGGCACACGATGATTTGCGGCTTGCGGCTTTGCGCACCCTGGTGGTGCTGATCACCGTCGCCTGCATCGCCTCGGTGCTGCTGCTCCGGCTTGTTCCCCGCCCGCCGCAATTCCTCCGCTCACTGGCGGCCCGCTTGCGCCTGCTGCATGCCCTGGACTCATCCCATTCCGAGCTCCACTACTATTGCTGCACCGGCAAGCTCCAGGCCAAGATGCTGGGCATATCCCTGGTCAACCATACCCTGGTCGTGCTCAGTTTCGTGGTTCTGGGAGGCGCGCTGGGAGTCTCGTCGGTCCGCCTGGCGGACTACTGCGTCTTCGTCCCGCTCGGCCTGCTGGTAACAATGGTCCCGATCGCGCCGGTCGGACTGGGCGTCGGACATCTGGCTTTTCTCTCCCTGTTCCGCATAGCCGGCAGCCCGGAGGGCGCCAATTTGTTCTCCCTATTCACCGCCGTCTGTATTCTCCTGAACCTCTCCGGGGGACTTTTCTACCTCGGCTTGGGCAAACCCATCGGCAAGCCCGCCGAACTGCGTGCCTCGTAACGGGCTGTCGGCCGAGTACCCAGGCCTGGAAGAAGATTTGAGCCGACGGCCGTCAGCCGCCAATCAAGATTGGAGTCTCCCAAACCGCTGGAGTACAAAAGAGAACCGTGATAAATTGCTGTGCGGCCAGCTACCAAGGCAGTTTTTGGCATGGAAGCGGAGGGAGAGCTGTTGCCGTCCCCAGGGTCATCAGACGACGTTCAAGGAGAACGGGAAAGTGGACGAAGATCAAGAAGGCGGTGTCGGCGTCCCAGACCCATCGCACAAGGAGATATGAAAAGAAGAGCCAGTGTGCTGCTGCTGCTGCTGGCGGCCGGCGCGGCTTCGCCGCCCGCTTCCGCCAGCGTATTGATTCATTTGACGTTCGCGGAAATGACGGAACAGTCGTCCGCGATCCTGCTGGGCCGCTGCATCGAGGTCAAATCCGTGCGCGCCGCCGAGGGCGAGATCGTGACCCAAAACGTCTTCGACGCGCAGGAGTATTACAAGGGCAACCTGGGCCTGCGGGTCACCATCACCGAGCCCGGCGGCCGGGTGGGCAACCTCATTACCGAATCGAGCGGCGTCCCGCAGTTCACGGTCGGCGAGCAGGCCGTACTGTTTGTGTGGACCAGCCGTAGCGGCCGGCACCA
>JAPKYU010000535.1 GCA_026394175.1 Acidobacteriota bacterium
ATGGCCTTTACCACCAGGCTGAGAAAAGAGACGGGAGAGCAGGTCCGGGCCGTGCGAACGGAACTCGCCGGCGCGCGGCACGCCTGGTGCGGCGCCGCATCGCGGGCCACCGTGCCGCTGTTCGAGAGGCCGATGGCTGTCGAGAGTGTTCTCCGGTCGGAGAAGAGGAGCAAGCGGAAGGGCGGGTGAGCGAAACATGAAAAGCAGCATGAACGGGCCGGAGTCCAGAGAAGCGCCAGCCGCCACGGTGATCCTGCCGGTTGCGGACGATCGCGTGGTTCCCGAGCCGAGCGATCACTTCGTGGTGACACCCTATGTCCAGACACTCACCCGGCGCGCGCTGGCCTACCTGGAGGTGGGATACGCGGTGCACTTTGCCGGGCCGGCGGGGGCCGGCAAGACCACGCTGGCCTTCCACGTGGCCGCGCAGCGCGGCCGGCCGGTCACCCTGCTTCACGGCGACGACGAGTTCGGCAGTTCGGACCTGGTCGGCAAAGACGCTGGCTACCGCAAGTACCGGCTGATTGACAACTTCATTCACTCCGTCCTGAAGACCGAAGAGAGCATGGAATCGCTGTGGGTGGACAACCGGCTGACCACCGCCTGCCAGCACGGGCAGACGCTGATCTATGACGAGTTCAACCGCTCGCGGCCGGAGGCCAACAACGTCCTGTTGAGCGTCCTGGAGGAGAAGATTCTCAACCTGCCGCGGCGGCGGGGGGCCAGGGAAGGGTATCTGGAAGTTCACCCGGAGTTCCGCGCCATCTTCACTTCCAACCCGGAAGAGTATGCCGGGATCCACAAGACCCAGGACGCGCTGCTGGATCGGCTGATTACCATCCACATCAACCATTTCGATCGGGACACTGAGATTCAGATCACCGCGGCCCGCTCGGGGCTGGCCGAGCCGGATGCCGCCAGGGTGGTGGATATTGTCCGGGAACTTCGCGGCGTGGGAGTGAACAACCACCGCCCCACCATCCGGGCCTGCATCGCCATGGCGCGCATGCTGGCTCACTGCGGCGGGCATGTGGAGGTGGACGACCCCAGTTTCAGTTGGATCTCGCGGGACGTGCTGAATCCGGACACGGCCAAGGTCACCCGCGACGGCCAGTCGCTGATGCCGCAGATCCTCGATGAGGTAATCCGCAAGGTGTGCGGGAGCCCGAAGCGCCGGAGAAACGGCGCCGGACAGACTGCAACCGAACAGGTGTGAGGCTATGGCGGTTCCGAGAAAAGGCTTGTGCGATATTCGGACCATCTCCGGCAGGGTGGACCAGACTTCGCTCCCCTACCGCGCCTACATGAAAGTTAGCTGCCTGGAGATGGAGAAGGTTCGGCGCGGCCGAGAGCGGGCCAGCGCCAGTCAGCGCATTGCCAATATCGACGCCCGCCTCAAGGAAGTGGAGGCCGAAAAGGCGGCCCTGTTGCAGTCCGTGGAAGGGCGAACCGGCGACCGGTCCCTCAAGCTCCGCGGCCTGGAGGTCAGGTCGGCTCCGAGGAGAAGCACGGGCGGATTGAAGATCCGGTACTGAGCCGCCGGTGTGGAAGGAACTTATGACCAGGGTTGCTCAACTGGGAGAAGCGGAACCGGTTTCGTCCGCCAGGACTGCGGCCGGCACCAGGAAATATCTGTATGCCGTGGTCGCGGCCGGCCCGGAGCGCAACTTCGGCGCTTCGGGCCTCGACGAGGCCCCGGTTCATTTCATCGGCAAGGGCCGGGTGGCGGCCGTGGTCAGCGACATCGCCAACGGCGAGATTCAACCTGCACGGCGCCATCTGGCTGCTCACCAACAGGTCTTGCGGTGCCTCATGCAGCAGACCACCCCGTTGCCCATGTCGTTTGGCTTAGTCGCCGACAGCGCCCGGGCGGTCCAGAAGATCCTTGCCGAAAACGAGGAGGCCTTCCTCTCGCAACTGGAGCGTGTGGCGGGCAAGGTGGAGATGGGGCTGCGCGTGACTTGGGATGTGCCCAACATCTTCGAGTATTTCATCAACACCCATCCAGAATTGAAAGCCACCCGCGACCGCTTCCTGGGCGGCTACCGGCCGCCCACCCAGGAAGAGAAGATCGAACTGGGGCGATTCTTCGACCGCCTCCTGCAAGAAGACCGGGAGAGCTATACCGAACAAGTGGAAAGCGCTTTGGGTCCGCGCTGCTTCGAGGTTAAGAGAAACGGGTGCCGCGGCGAGCGCGAGGTGATGAACCTGGCCTGCCTGGTGGGCATTCGGAGCCGGGCGGAGTTTGAGGCCGCGGTCTTGGAGGCAGCCAGGTTGTTCGACAACAGTTTCGCCTTTGATTACAACGGACCCTGGGCGCCTCATAACTTCGTGGAAATGGACCTTGCGTGTTGAGTCTCCGAAAACGGGCGCGCTCGGAGGGTGATGTAAGGGCGGCGCGGCCTGGGGGCCGGCCCGGCAAGGCGGCCCCATCAGAGCGGCTGCCCTGCACGGTGCTCATGTGCTGATTGTTGACGACATCCTGCTTTCTCCTTTGCACGGGATCGGGTGGATCGTGCGCGAGGTGCACCAGGCGGCGAAGCAAGAAGTCGCCGGCCAGTCCGAGGCGCTTACCGCTGAACTCAGGGAGCTGTACATGCTCTTGGAGACGGGCAAGATTTCCGAGCCGGAGTATGAGGCCCGGGAGAAGGAACTGCTGGATCGGCTTCAACTGCTGCGCCAGCGTAAGGGATGAGCCGTGAAGGATGGGGCGCTTCATTTTTTTTTGTGCCTGGTGGCTAGTTGCGGTCACCAACGCGAGAGCTGGCCCATGCGCCTTCCAGGGGAGGCGGTGGCGCACCGTTCCTGCCTGGACTGCGGCCGTCGCCGGCCCTACACCCTCCTGGAAGCGGGAGAGCGGCGGGACCTCACCGCGCTTTCTTCCCGGAGCGCACTTGAGCTTTTGGACGATGTCCGGCTCAGGCCAGCCACGGCCCGGCGGCTCTGGGGACAGTACGGCGCCGGTCAGCCGCTGGTCTAGTGTCCTGTCCCATTAATGGCTTGACAATGCGGAAGCAGAAGGCAGAAGGCGGAAAGCAGAAGGCAGCAAAATCGGCCCCGCCGCCTTCCGCTTTCTGCCTTCCGCCTTCGGCCTTTAAAGGCATTCGTGGGACACCACACTAGCGCAGGCCTTCAGGCCTGAGGAGAACGGCACCGAGCTTGCAAGCATCAGCAGAAACCGTGCGGCTATGGCCACTCCACCTTTCTTGGGTAATGCGGACCTGCAACTGTTGCTTTTCGGCGGCAAGGGAGGGGTGGGTAAGACTACCTGCGCTGCCGCGACCGCCCTGCACCTGGCGCGCTGCTTTCCGGGCGTTTCCTTTCTGCTGGTCTCCATTGATCCGGCCCATTCGCTAGCCGACAGCCTGGCCGGTCTTGTTCCTCCCGCCAACCTGAAGATTCTGGAGATCAATGCGCAGCAATGCTTGTCGAGCTTCAAGTCCAAGCACCGCCAGCAACTGCAGCAGATCGTATCGCGCGGGACGTTTCTCGACGAGGAAGACATCAACGAGTTCCTGGAGCTTTCGCTGCCCGGCATGGATGAGTTGATGGCCTTTCTGGAGATTTCGTCGTGGGTGACGAACCGGGACTACGGCTGCCTGATCGTGGACACGGCCCCCACCGAGCATTCCATCCGGCTGTTCACCATGCCGGAGTTGCTCCAGAAATGGCTGGAGGCCTTGAACGCGCTGCTGGCCAAACATCGCTACCTCCGGGCGCGCTTTAGTCCCTCCGCGACTGCGGATGAAACCGACGACTTCCTCGGCGGACTGGCGGCGTCGGTCAGCCAGATGGAGGGCTTGCTCCGGGATGCGGCGCGCTGCCGCTTTGTGCCGGTGATGCTGGCCGAAACGCTCAGCATTCGCGAGACGTTCTCGCTGCTGCAGCAGCTCAAGCGCTTGCACGTCGGCATCAGCGACATTGTGGTCAACCGGCTGGTGGCGCCCAGCACCTGTGCGGCATGCGCCGAGACCCATGCCCGCCAGGCCAGAGAACTGGCCACCCTGTTTCGCAGGCCGCCCGTGGTTGACTTTTGGGGAGTTCCGCTTTATCCCGGCGAAGTTCGCGGCCGGGAAAGCCTCGAAGCGTTCTGGAAAGACGTTAGGAAACTCGGGGCGCCGGCGGCGCGGGCCCCAGTCCCGGAGGCCAGTCACCGGCCGGTGGCGGTGGAGGCCGCCGCCCAACACCCCTCGCCCCAGCTCCGCCTGCTGCTGTTTGCCGGCAAGGGCGGCGTCGGGAAAACGACCCTGGCTTGCGCTACCGCCCTGCGCCTGGCGGGCGATTTTCCGGCAAAAAGAATTCTCCTCTTCTCTGCGGCTCAGTCCCTGGCGGGTTGCCTGGACCTGCTCGTCGGCGCCACCCCCACGCCTGTTTTCGCCGGTTTGTCCGCCGTCCAGATCGACGCCCAGGCCGACTTCGAGGCCTTGAAGAGCCTCTACCAGAAGGAATTGGATGAATTCCTGCGGTCCCTGTTGCCGCATGCCGATCTGGCCTTCGACCGCGAGGTCATGGAGCGCATGCTGGACCTCTCGCCACCCGGCCTGGACGAGGTCATGGCCCTGACCGTGCTGGTGGAGCTGCTGGCCAAGGATGCCTACGATGTCATTATCCTGGATTCCGCCCCGACCGGTCATTTGATCCGCCTCTTGGAGCTTCCTCAGTTGATTGACGAGTGGCTGAAGGTTGTTTTCGGAGTTTTCCTCAAATACAAGCGGATTTTTCGCCCCCTCAAAATCACGGACCGGCTGGTGGAAATGTCGAAAGGAATAAGACAATTGCGGGGTCTGCTGAGCGACCCGCGCCGCTCGACTGTCTTCGGTGTAACGATCCTGACACAAATGGCCTTCGAAGAAACCTCGGACCTGCTGGCGGCCTGCAAACGGATGGGCATCGCCGCGCCGGCCCTGTTTCTGAATCTGGCCACGCCGCCCAGCCCCTGTCCGCTGTGTTCCGCCCTGCGGCGCGGCGAGCAGGAGATTCGCCGCCAATTCCGCGCCGCCTTCCCCGACCGCCGGCAGACCCTCGTTTACAGGCAGGGGGAGCCGCGCGGGCTACGGGATCTGCAGCGGCTGGGCGAAACGCTTTACACCGCCCTTTGCGGCGAGGAAGATCGAGAGCTATGCGCGGCCCAGGCAGGATGACGAGGATGACGAGGATGGCGCGGCCACTCCCGCGGGAGGCCGGCGCAAACATTGCTTTGTGCGACGTGCTCGACCGCGTGCTCCACAAAGGCGCGGTGATTCACGGCGATGTCACCATTTCTGTGGCCGATGTGGACCTGCTGTACCTGGGCCTGCGGCTGATCGTGACTTCCATCGAGACGGCCCTGCGGGCAGGCGTTCGACTGCCGGAAAAGGCTCAAGATGCCCCAGCGTAAGCGCCACCCGATCGCCGATTCAGCGGTCGCTTTGACCGGCCTGGCCCGAGCAGGGAGCTCTTTGCCGGGCGACCGCCTCAACTTCGCACCGGGCGACGTTAAGAACGGGCTCGGAAAGCTGGTTCTGATTCTCATCAAGCTGCTTCATGAGCTGTTAGAGAAGCAGGCCTTGCGGCGCGTCGAATCCGGCTCGCTGACAGAAGACCAGGTCGAACGCCTGGGCTTCACCTTGATGCGCCAGGCCCAGGAAATCGAGCGCCTCCGGGAGGAGTTTGGCCTTCAGGAGGAGGATCTGAATGTTGATCTTGGTCCGCTCGGCAAGCTTTTCTAGGAAGGGAGCATAGCATGGCTGTCCAACGCAGGATCGTGCACGCCACGGAAAGCTCGACACTGGCCGATATCCTCGAGCGGGTGCTGGACAAGGGGATCGTCATCGCCGGGGACATCAAGGTCAAGCTAGTGGACATCGAATTGTTGACCATCCAGATTCGATTGGTTATTTGCTCGGTGGATAAGGCCGTCGAGATGGGAATGAATTGGTGGGCACAAAACCCCGATTTCCAGCCCCAGAAAAGTCATGCGCCTGAGGCCCCTCTGCAAGCTGCCTCATGAAACCCCACTGAAGTGGCATCGTGGGACGACTATCCGCATGGTGGCTGCGAAGACGCAGGAGAAAGTGTCCGCGTCAGGTCATGCGGTCAATGGAGTAGACGCCCACCGGGCCTGAACCCACCACTAAACTCTGGTTCCTCTCCCAAAAGTGTAGCGACAGCAGAGGGAAGACCAGCCCGCTTCGCGGGCTCGCCCGCATTCGGGCTCGCGCCCCCGCCTTCTCGCCAGCAGCGCCACTCACCAACTGGCTTTTTGCGCCCCGCTACGCAAGCACGCCGACCCTAGCAGAAACGCGCTGGTCGCCTTCCTCGGCGAGGGGCCGAATTCATTGAAGGAAAAGCACTTCTGAACCACCCTCCGCCCTTGCACTTTTGGGATAGGAGCCTAAAATCTGTTCACACAGGGCGCCGCCGGCTTACAATGGGGCTGAGATGACAAGGCAGGTTGAGGCTGTATACGAGAACGGCGTTCTGCGTCTCCTGGAACCGCTGCCCCTGCGAGAGCGCCAGAAGGTCAGCGTGACGATTGCCGACACGGAAGATCCACTGGCTTCAATGATTGATCATGCATTTGTCGAAAGAGCGCGCAGGGAAGTCGAAGCCATGGAACACGTCCCGACGCTGGAAGAGGTGCGGAGAATCTTGTCAAAGATTCCCGGCTCCTTGAGCGCCGACATCATTGCCGAGCGTGAGGACCGGCTCTAGTGTTGTGTCTCTGAAATAGGTCTACAACGATGAAGGCGGAAGGCAGAAGGCGGAAGGCGGCAAACGCAGATGCTTGCTGCCTTCTGCCTTCCGCTTTCTGCCTTCGCCATTGTCGGGCTATTTATGAGACAGCACGCTAGGTACGGCGCCGGCGCCCTGCCGGCGCTGCCAAGGAGCAATTATGTCTCGAGTCCCGGTTCTGTTGTTCGCGCTCTCGCTTCTGTTCACCGTTCCGGCGGGCGCCGGCGAGCTGGTGCTGGTTGATGCGGGCCGGAGCGCGCACGCCATCGTGACGCCGGCGCGGCCGGCGCCCGCCGAGCAATTCGCCGCCGCCGAGCTGCAGCGCTACCTGCAAGTCATGACCGGCGCGCGCCTGCCGGTCCTGCGCGAAGCGCCGGGCGGGCCGGCGCGGTTCATCTCCATCGGCGCGACCGCCGCCGCCAGGGTCGCCGGCGCCGTGCCCCGGCCCCGCTACGCGGAGGACGACGGTTTCGAGTTCCGCGCGGCCGGCGGCCGACTGTTCCTGGCCGGTGTCCGCCCACGCGGCACACTGTTCGCCGTG
>JAPKYU010000547.1 GCA_026394175.1 Acidobacteriota bacterium
GGTCATGGCTGCGAAACCCTCGGTGGCCAGCAGAACCTGGTCGCCGACGCCAGCATCGACGGCGTCCATCGCGACAAGCGCGTCGCCGCGGTCGCTGCCATCCAGGTTCAGCGGCTGCACCAGAAGGATCTTGCAGCCTTCGTGGGAGGCGTGCTTTTGTGTGGCGACCACGTCGCCGATGACGCGGGCAATCAACATAGGTGATAAGGGATAAGTGATGAGTGATGAGTGATGAGTGATGAGTGGCCGGGATCCCGGCCACTGGTCACTCGTCACCCGTCACCCGTCACTGCGGTATCAATCTGATCGATGATGCCGACGACGCTGAAGTCGGTGGGCATCTCACCTGGCAGCCAGGGGAACGAGGACTCGTAGCCGCGGCAGTAGTAAACCAACTCGCCTGCGCCGGCGCCCACAGCGTCCAGCGCCACCACCGGCCGGCCCGTGGCCCGGCCCCTGGCGTCCACCGGTTGGAGAACCAGCATCTTTTGGCCGTCCAGCGACTCGTTCTTCGCCGTGGCCCAGACCCGGCCGATGACGCGTGCCAGCATCATAAAGAGGCTGCAGGCTACAGGCTACAGGCTGTAGGCTGAAAACCTGTAGCCTGCAGCCCGGAGCCGGTAGCCTTCTCACTCGTCCAGTTCGATGGAATCGATAATCCCGACAATGGAGGCGTCGATAGGGTGGTCCTTGCAGCCCTGGGCCATGCGGGCGGAGCTGCCCGACACCACCAGCACTTTTTCGCGGAATCCCGCGCCGACGGTGTCCACCGCCACCAGGTACCCGGCCTCGTCTTTTCCCTGGGGGGAAACCAGGCGGACCACCAGCAGCTTCTTGCCTTCCAGCCGCGGGTCCTTGCGCGTGGCCACCACGGTGCCGACAATGCGCCCCAGAACCATCTCCAGCCACCTGCCTGCGAATTACTTGGTTGTGGCGCCGGCAGCCGCCTGCGCCTTACCGATCGGCAACACGTCTTCCAGGCTGGAATGCGGGCGCGGAATCACGTGGACGCTGATCAATTCGCCCACACGCCGCGCGGCGGCAGCGCCGGCGTCGGTGGCCGCCTTGACGGCCGCGACGTCGCCGCGGCACAAGATCGTCACATAGCCCGACCCGATTTTCTCACAGCCGACCAGCGTCACCTTGGCCGCCTTCACCATCGCGTCGGCAGCCTCAATCATGGCCACCAGTCCGCGCGTTTCGATCATGCCGAGGGCATCACCCATAGTTCCTCCTGAGCAGACCGGAGGCCGGAGACAAACCCGCCTTCGGCCTTCAGCCAAGCCGCTATCGTACAGGAAGCGGGCGAGAAATGGGAAGAGCGAACTTGTAGGTGCGGAGTGCAGAATAGCTGGTTCACTCCGCATTACACATTCCGCACTCCGCATTCCGCACTCCGGCCCCCGCCGGCGCCCGTTGGCTGCGCGATTATTGCAGTCCGGCGCCGCGCTCTGCTACCATCAACGCGTCCTCTAAAAGGGATCCGGTACGAGGGCTTCCAAGGTTCTGCAATCAGACTCCGGAGGGGCCGGAAAGGAAAGAACTGCGTCCGCCTATGCGCAAGGTCCCCTTGCTCGAATCGCTCCGCATCATCGGCCAAGGGTCGCTGAACTGGATGGCCGCCCGCCCCATTGTCGTTTCCTTTGAGGTCACCGACGCCTGCACCTGCTCCTGCAAGCACTGTGACCACGGGGGTCCGCGCGACGAATCCCGCAACCTCAAGGCGGCCGACTACCGCCGGTACATGGAGGTGCTGCGTCCGCCGGTGGTGCAGGTCTCGGGCGGCGAACCGCTGCTGCGCCCCGACCTGCTGGACCTGGTCCGCAACATCAAGTCGGATTCCGGCCTGCCGTACACCATCCTGGTTTCCAACTGGTCGCTGATGACCGAGCAGTTGTATGTGGCGCTGCACGAGGCGGGGGTCGATCAATTCTCCGTCAGCCTGGATTTTCCCGACCAGCGGCACGACGTGTTCCGCAGGCACCCGGGCCTGTATGAGCATCTGAGCCGGCTGATTCCGCGCCTGGCCCGGCTGGGTTACGACGACATTGTGCTGAATAGCTGTATCACCAGCGAGAATGTTTCGGAGATCAACGCCATCGCCGATAAGGCGCGGGAATGGGGCGTCAACCTATGTTACAGCGCGTACTCGCCCCGCCGCACGGGCTGCCGGGACTATTTTCTCAATACGGCTGAGCAACTGGTCACGCTGAACCGGGAGCTGGACCGGGTGGAAGCCCGGCGGGACAACACCAACTGGATCGTCAACGCCCCCGCTACGCTGGAGGCCACTCGGCGGTACTTCGAGAATGGCGGCACACCCGGGTGCACGGCCGGCCTGCGCTTTCTGGTGGTGACCGCCGATGGCTTCCTGCAGCCGTGTTCGATGCAGTTCCACCGCTACCCGCTGGAGCAGCGCGAACGGATGATCGAGGAGTTCACGCGCCACAATACTTGCGACCAGTGCTACGTCTCCATCCGCTCTTACCTGGACAAGGACTTCCCGCACTTGTTGTGGGAGAACGTCAGTGGGTATTTCTCCTTCAAGCGCGATTCGGCAGTGCGGAATGCGGAGTGCGGAGTGCGGAGTACCGATGCCTGAATCTCCGAATTACGCACTCCGAATTCCGCATTCCGCACCCCGCAGGTTGACAGCGCGGTGACGATGGCGGAGAATGCCCCCGGCTTGGGAGACCAATTGACAGCAAGCAACCCCGCGGACGTGCTGCTCCAGACCGATTTTCCCGGCGTGCCGCTTTACTCGCGCGGGAAGGTGCGCGACTTGTATGAAGCGGACGGCCACCTGTTGGTGGTGGCCACGGATCGGATCTCGGCGTTTGATTACGTCCTGGCTACCGGCATTCCCTGCAAGGGGCGCGTGCTGACGCAGCTTTCCCTGTTCTGGTTTGACTTCCTGCGCGGGGTGGCGGCCAACCACTTGATCGCGGCCGATGTGGCCCGCTACCCGGAACCGTTTTGCCGGTTCGGGGAGCAACTCGAGGGACGCTCCATGCTGGTGCGGCGCGCCCGCATGCTCCCGGTCGAGTGCGTGGTGCGCGGGTATCTTTCCGGCTCCGGGTGGAAGGAATATCGCGCCGGCGGCACGGTGTGCGGCATTCCGCTGCCGCCGGGCCTGCGCGAATCCGACCGCCTTCCCGAGCCTATTTTCACGCCGGCCACCAAGGCGGAGACCGGGCACGACATCAACATTGCGTTCGAAGAAGCGGCCCGCATGATCGGCCGCGAAACCGCCGAGAAACTGCGCGCGCTGAGCCTGGACATCTACCGGCGCACCGCCGACTACGCCGAGCAGCGCGGCATTATCATCGCCGACACCAAGTTTGAATTCGGATTTATAGGTGAAGAGCTGGTGCTCGCCGACGAGGTGCTGACGCCGGATTCCTCGCGCTTCTGGCCGAAGGACCAATACCGGCCGGGCGGGGCCCAGCCGTCGTTCGACAAGCAGTACGTGCGCGACTACCTGGAGGCCATCGACTGGAACAAGCAGCCGCCGGCGCCGGCGCTGCCGCCCGACGTGGCCGGGCGCACATCGGAAAAATACCGGGAGGCCTACCGCCAGTTGGCGGGCCGGGAACTGAAGTGCTGACCGCGTTGACCAGGCTCGACTGGGTGCTGCTGGCCATCATGCTTCTGTCCGTGGTGTTCAGCATAGTGAAGGGCTTCACCCGCGAACTGATCTCGCTGGGAGCCGCCATCTGGGGCATCATCCTGGCGTGCTGGTTTTATCGCCTGCCGGCGGCCTGGTTCGCCCCCTATGTGCGTACCCCGGAAATCGCGTCTTTGACCGGCTTTTTCGCCATCCTGCTGGCCTGCATGATCGGCGGCGGCGTGCTGTCCAAGCTGGCCGGCAAAGTGGTGGACAAGTCGGGGCTGCGGTGGTTCGACCGCCTGCTGGGAGCGGCGTTCGGAATGGTCCGCGGGCTGCTGCTGTGCCTGGCCCTCCTGCTCGGCCTGGCGATCTTCCCGCTGGGCGGCGAGCCCATGGCCAATTCCCGGCTGGCGCCCTACCTGGTGCAAGGCGCGCGGCTCATCGTGCTGATCGCCCCGCGGGACCTCCGCGCACGCTTTCAGGATGGATTGCACCGCGCCCAGAAGATATGGAGCGAGCGCTCCCTCTGATAAGTCCAAGGTCCAAAGTCGAAGTGGATGCGGAAGCGACCTCGGACTTGGCATTCATACGGAGAATTGTTCGGTGAAAAACCAGTTAGAGTCGCTGATAGCGCAGTTGGTCGACCGGGAGGTGCCTTTCCCGGTCGCGTCGGCTGAATTTGAAAAGAAGTATATTGCCCGCGTCCTGGAGCGTACGGAAGGGAATCATTGCCGGGCTGCCCGCCTGCTTGGCATGCACCGCAACACCCTCAGCCGCAAGATAGCGGCTTACCACCTGGAGCCGCATCCGAACGGCACCCGCCGGAAGTGAAACGCCTGGGAGCGCGGGCCTCCCGCCCGCCCCCTTGCTCCACTGGTCCGCCGTGACACAACCACGGCGGCCGGGACGGCCGCGCTCCCAGGGCCGGCGCTACATGCAGGCTAGGCGGGCTTCTTGGCGGCCGGCGCCTTCTTGCCCACGGGCGCCTTTTTGACGGGCGCTTTCTTTACCGGTTCGGGGGCTTCCACGCCCGCAGTCACTTTGCCGTCCACCAGGACCAGCACGAACGGGTCGGGCCTGAAAGAGTTGGCCATGCCCACGAATTCGGCATCCTTCCCGACGGGCAGCCTCCCGGTCAGCGGGTTGGCCAGTGTCAACTCGACATCGAAGGCTTCCGGTTTCGCCTTGGTCTCATCGTTCACGGCGAAGCGGACCGTACGCGCCGCCTTGGCCGGGGTGACCGACACCACCTTGCCCGCCAACTTCAACGGCTGACCCTTCATCTTCCCGTCCCACAGTTGCTGGCCGCGCGGGCCGCCCGCCGCCAGCGCCTTGGCGATGTCCTCGAAGCTCATCTCGGCCGGGTCGAACGGCTTGGTTGCCTCAATCTCGGCCCTCGACAGGATCTTGAAATCGGGCGGCGGAAATGGCTGGCTCTTGGCCTGCTGCTTGAGCGCCTCCAACCCCTCTTCCGAGCCATGGAACTTCACGTAGGTCTGGCGGAGGTAGGCATCGATCTGTTGGCGGCCGGCCGGCGGCAGCGCCTGCGGGCCTTCCAGCATGACCGCCCGCGCGAAGGACCACAGCGCCTGGCTGTATTTCGGCGCCGGCCGCTCCTTAATCAGCGAGTCTCCAAGCCGGTAGAAAACGCTGGCATCATCCGGAGTGATCTCAGCCGCTTTGCGGAACTGCTCACTGGCGGCCGGGAACTGATCGCGCGCCAACGCCACCTGGCCCAGTGCCTGCAGGAACGCGGCTTCGGTCGCTTGCTTGGTTTTCTGCAGGTCCGCGGGAGGTATGTTGGGCGGATTGAACGACGGCAATTCCTTCAACCCGCGTTGGGCGACCTGCTCGGCCTCGGACACCTTCTGCTGGAACTGCGGATCGCTCTTGCTCAGCGGCGTCTGCAAGAAGATGTTGCTCAGGATGATGAGCGCCCGCATGTTGCCGGGGTTGACCTGCAGCAGTTGGCGGGCGCTGCCCGTCCCGTCGCGCCCTGCCTGCAGCTCGGAGACCATCTTCAGCTCCAACGCGTCTTCCTTGACCACCGAGTTGGGATACTTTTTCAAGAACGCGTCGAGCAATTCGGTCTTCTTGGCCGGACTCTGTTCGTTCAGAGCGGCCACGTAGACCTTGTATTCCTCAGGGTCAGTGATCTGCTTCTTCTGTTGTTGCGGCGCCTGCCCGGCCGGCGCTTGTGCGAAGAGGCTGAGAGCCAGCCCCAGAACAATCAAAAGCAAAAGGCTGCAGCGGTTCATATCCACTCCGTTGACGAGTGTTTGACGACAGGGACCCAAGCCCGAACACGCACCCGAAAGAGCCGGATTATACCGGAGACCGAGTCAATAGGAAACAGCTTATAACTGCCCCTCCCAAAAAGGTTGCTGGGAAGAACGCCTTCCTCGCAGGACGCAGCCCGCCGTTTCGGGTTCCCTCAGCCCCCCGGGCATTACGCGGGGACCGCGTTCCGGCGGTCTGCTTCCCGGGAGGGCCGGCTCAATCCGATCCCTGTGTCAGGGCTCGTTTCGAGCGACCAGGCCGCCGCTCGACCAGGCGTGCCAGGTAGGTGCGG
This sequence comes from Acidobacteriota bacterium, assembly GCA_026394175.1. GTDB lineage: Bacteria > Acidobacteriota > Terriglobia > JAJPHL01 > JAPKYU01 > JAPKYU01. Next base: position 6,183 of record JAPKYU010000547.1, read on the forward strand.
CGGTCGGCCGGCATCATTCGGTCGGCCGTCAATTCCGCCAGGTCCCTGCGGCGCACCTGCTGGACCAGTTCCAGGACACAGCGGAACGATGTGGCCGGGTTGCGAATCAGCGCCAGGCGCACTTCATAACGGGACGACCAGCGCGGGTGTGCGGCAACGGCGCGGGCCGCTTGCGGCCCAATGTCCTGTTCTCGCAAGGCCCGGACCACGCCCGCTTCGGTCAGCCGCGGGTTGTCGAGAACGGCCCGGATCACCTGGTCCTCGCTGTCGCTGAGCAGCCCGGCGGCCACCCGCGCCGAGCCCTGGCGGGCCAGAGTTAGGCGCTCGCCCAGCGAGAACATGGTCAGCCGGGCGACGATTGCTTCCTCGGCCGTACGGCGCAATTCGGCGGCCGCCGCCGGTGTGGCCGCCACCCGGACCAGGTCGAATGGATACAGGTACCGCAGCAACACCAGGGAGACGTGGCGTGGCGAATGCGGGTGGCGCACCAGCGCCAGTTTCACCGCGTAGGCCCGCAACAGGCGCGCGCGCGCCGCGATCTCGGCCAAAATGTTGCGGCCCAGGCCCTTGCGCGACAGCAACACCTTCAGGTGCTCCTCGGTCAACCGTGGGTTGTCGAGCAGCGCCAGCAGAACCTCTTCGGAGTGGTCGAACAGCACCGGCGCCAGCTCTTCGACGCTCCCCTGGGCTCGCCTCAGCCGTTCGTCCAGGTCCATCGGGTCGAGATTAGCACAGATCGGCTGACGGCTGACGGCCATCGGCTGACGGCGCGCAGCAGGACTCTAATCGACGGAGTTCCGAAATCCCACAGCCGCAAGCCGTCAGCCGCCGGCCGACAGCCGGCAAAAGCTAAGGGCGCTGTCGCCTTGCTCCAGCACTCGGTAGCGGGCCAGCCCGCCGTATTGCGCATCCAGAGGCGAGCGGCGCGCGTGCTCGGCGATGACGATGCCTTCCGCCTTCAGCGCCACACCTTTGCCCAGCAACTCCAGCACCCGGCGATACTCGCCGGCAGCCGAGTACGGGGGATCGAGGTAGATAAAATCGGCCGGGCGGGTGGCTTGGGGCAGCGCGGCCAAAACCGGCTGGTTGAGGATGATGCAGCGCGGCTCGACGCCCAGCGCCGCGACGTTGGCACGCAGCACGCGGGCGGCCGCCCGGCTGCGCTCGACAAACACGGCGCAGGCAGCGCCGCGGCTGAGGGCCTCCAGGCCCACGGCCCCGCTGCCGGCGTAACAGTCATACCAGACCGAGCCCGCCACCCGCGCACCCAACACATCAAACAGCGCTTCTCGCAGCTTGTCGCTGGTCGGGCGCGTCGCCGTGCCCGGCAGCGTCTTCAGACGGCGGCTGCGGAATTCGCCCCCTACGATGCGCATGATCTTCAGCTATCAGCTCTCAGCTCTCAGCTCTCAGTTTTCAGCTTTGGGAGACGGCGGTAGCTGAAAGCTGATAGCTGAAAGCTGACAGCTACCCGACCATGACCAGGCCATAGCGGCGCGACCAGTGCTCGCGAACATACCGCACCAGCTCCGCGGTTTCGGGCCCTGGAGGCGTTTGCTCAACGAGTTTGGTCGCTTCCCGGCGGGCCAGCTCCAGGATATCGCGGTCGCGCACCAGGTCGGCGATACGAAACGCCGGTATCCCCGACTGGCGCGTGCCGAAGAACTCGCCCGGCCCGCGCAGCGACAAGTCGGTTTCGGCAATCTCAAAGCCATCCTGGGTGCGGGTGAGCACGCCGAGGCGGGCGCGGGCCTCGTCGGTGAGCGGCCCGGAGCTGACCAGGATGCAGTACGACTTACGTGCGCCGCGGCCGACCCGTCCCCGCAACTGGTGGAGCTGCAAGAGGCCGAATCGCTCGGCGTGCTCGATCACCATCACCGCGGCGTTCGGAACATCGACGCCCACCTCGACCACGGTGGTGGCCACCAACACCTGGATTCGTCCGGCCTTGAACTCGCTCATCACGCCGTCTTTCTCGTCGGCCGGCAGCCGGCCGTGGAGCAGCCCCACCCGGAATTCGGGGAAGGTATCGCGCGAAAGCCGGTCGTGCATCTCCACGGCGCTCTTCAGGTCGGCCTTTTCCGACTCCTCGACCAGCGGGTAGACGATGTAGGCCTGCCGGCCGGAGGCCACCTGCTTGCGAACAAATTCGTAGACCTCAGCGGCCCGGCTGTCCGACACGTGGCGGGTGGCGATCGGTTGCCGGCCCGGCGGCATCTGGTCGATCACGGAAACCTCCAGCTCGCCGTACAGCGTCAGCGCCAGCGTGCGCGGAATGGGGGTGGCGGTCATCACCAGCACGTCGGGCCAGCGCCCTTTCTGCATCAGGCGGAGGCGCTGCAGGACGCCGAAGCGGTGCTGCTCGTCCACCACCACCAGGCCGAGCGCGCGGAACTCGACGTCCTCCTCGATCAGCGCGTGCGTTCCGATCGTTACGTGTACCAGGCCCTCGCCGATCAGGCGCTTCAGCTTCGTCTTCTCACCTGGAGTGGCGGCGCTGGTGAGCAGCGCGACCTGGTAGCCGCTTTGGCCAAGCAGCCGCCGGAAATACAGGAAGTGCTGGACGGCGAGAATCTCGGTGGGAGCCATGACCGCCACCTGGCAGCCGTTCTCGATGGCAATCACGGCCGCCTGCAAGGCCACGATGGTCTTGCCGCTGCCCACGTCGCCCTGCAGGAGGCGGTTCATGGGATGCGGCGCCGTCATGTCGGCCGCGATTTCTTTCAGTACCCGTTTTTGGGCTTCGGTGGGGTGGAACGGCAGGATGCTCTTGATCTTTTCGCGGACGGCATCGGTAATCCGGAAGGCGATGCCGGGCGCGGTGCGGGCGCGCCGCCGCTTGACCGCGGCCCCCGTTTGCAGAAAGAAAAACTCCTCGAAGATGAGCCGGAACTGGTGTGCGGAGCGGAAGCTTGCCAGGGCGGCCGGGTCGGAGTCCGGATCGGGGAAGTGCGTTTTGGCCAGCGCTTCCCAGCGATGCGGCAGGCGCAGCTCCTCGCGCACGCAGGCGGGCAGTGGGTCGTCTACCGTGCCCAATTGGTCCAGCACCGAGTAGACCAGGCGGCGGAAGAAACGCGAGGTCAGCCGGCCGCTCCCGGCCGTCTCGTAAATGGGGACGATGCGCTCGACCTCCAGTGAGGCGCCTCCCGGCCCGGCTTCCTCCCCCGACAGGATCTCGTATTGCGGGTGGACCATCTGCAGGTCCGTCCCCCGCCAACTGCCGGGGCTGCTGTCGTCTTCCACCTGGCCGTACAGCGCCAGGATCTGGCCTTCAGCCAGGATCTTCTTCAGGTAATCGGAGTTGAACCAGCGGCAGCGGAGCCGGCGGACTCCCTCGCTCAGCTCCACTTCGAAAACGTTCAGCTGGCGGCGGCGGGTTTGGTAGGCGCGCACCGCCCGCACCACGCCCACCACGGTGGCTGTTTCGCCCGGCTGCACCTCCGCTGCGGTCCGCGGGTGGCGGCGGTCTTCGTAGCGCCGCGGTACGTAGTACAGCAGGTCTTCGACGGTGAGGATGCCTTTGGCGGCCAGGATGCGGGCGCGCGCCGGCCCCACTCCTTTGATGTACTGCACCTCGCTCGCCAGCGTCAGCATACGCGGTCTATACACCACAAAGGCGCGACGCCACAGAGAGGACAGGGACGCGGCCTTTGCGTCTTTGTGTCTTTGTGGTTATAACACGGTTGTGGAATACCGTTTACGCCGGCGGTTGCCGCGGTTTTGGCATGCGCTGATCGCGGTCCTGGCCGGGAACGCGGTCTACTTCCTGCTTTTGGAGCCGCGCCTGCCGGCACGCGCCCGTCATCAGTTCTATCAGCTCGACTGGGGGCTGGTGGTTGACTTCTGGGTATGCCTCTGTTTTTGGGGAGTGATCGAGATGCTCCAGCGCCGGCGGTAGAGGCGACCTTCAGGTCGCCACGTCAATCACTCGCCCACGCGCACGGCGCTCTGAATACCGCTCCCGGCGAATTCTTTACGATGAAGCCAACCAACCGGACGCCTATCCGGCCAGGGCGAAGTTGATCTTCAGTGCCACCGGATCGACCCGCTCAACCAGTACACGCACCCGCGTCCCCAGCCCGAAGCGCCGGCGCTTGCGCTGGCCGACCCATTCGCGCGTTTGCTCGCGGAACACGTATTGATCGTCGCTGAGGCTGTTGGCATGGACCAGCCCTTCCACGAACATGTCGGTTAATTCGACGAAGAAGCCGAATTTCGTCACGTTAACCACCAGCCCCTCGAACTCCTCGCCGACGCGCTCGGCCATGAAAGCTATCTTTTTCCAGTCGAGCAATTCGCGCTCGGCGTCCTGGGCGCGCCGTTCGGCGTCGGACGACTCCTCGGCAATCGACTTGAGTTCGCCCTCCGGGATCGGCCAGGGAGGGGAAACGCCGGGCCGTGCCTCCTGCTCGCCGCGCAACACCGATTTCAGTATCCGATGAACAGTCAGGTCCGGATAGCGCCGGATGGGCGAGGTGAAGTGGGTATAAACAGGCGCGGCCAGGGCGAAATGCCCGGTGTTCCGCTCGGAGTAGCGCGCCTGCTTGAGGGACCGCAGCATCAGGTAGGAGAGGACGCGCTCCTCGGGCTTGCCGGCGATGGCGTCGGTCAGGCGCTGGTAATGGCGCGGGGAGACGGCGATGTCGCCGGGCAATTCCAGGACGCGGTCGAAGCGCGGGCCGCGGTCGCCGCCGAAGCGGGTGCGGCGGCCGGCGCCGCGCCCCGACGGCAGGCGCAGGCGCCGCACCGCCAGCGCGCCCACGCCCAGGCTGTAGCCGAAGCCGGCCGCGATCTCCTCGAATTCGATCACCTTGGCCGGATCGGGTTTCTCGTGGATGCGGTAGAGGGAACCGACGCCCAGCCCATCCAGGCGCCCGGCCACGGTTTCGTTGGCCGCCAGCATGAACTCCTCGATGATGCGGTGGGCGATGTTGCGCTCCGAGCGCGTGATGGCCCGCATCTGTCCGAATTCGTCAAACTCGATTTCCGGCTCCGGCAGGTCAAAGTCAATGGCGCCCCGGGCGCGGCGCTTTTCGTTTAGGATCAGCGCCAACTCCTTCATCAGCTCGAACCGCCCGGCCACCGCCGCGTAATGTTGGCGGAGCTTCTCGTCGCCCTCGAGAATCAGGTTGACGTTGGTGTAGGTCATGCGGGCCGCGCTGCGGATGAGGCCTTCGGTCAGCTCGTAGCGCACCACCTCGCCCTTGCGGTCGATTTCCATCAGGCAGGAGAGCACCAGGCGGTCGGCCTGCGGGTTCAGCGAACAGATGCCGCTCGACAGCGGCGCCGGCAGCATGGGGACGGCCCGGTCCGGGAAGTACACGGAGGTGCCGCGCAGGCGCGCCTCGCGGTCCAGGGGCCGGCCCGCGAGAACGTAATGCGCCACGTCGGCGATGTGTACGTGCAGCAGGTAATTTCCGCCGCCCAGGCGCTCCACCAGCACCGCGTCGTCGAAGTCGCGTGCCGTCTCCCCGTCGATGGTGACGATGGGCAGCGTCCGGAAATCGCGCCGCCCCGCCAGGTCGCGCGAGGAAAGAAACTGCGGTACGGCTTCGGCTTCCTCGGCCACCTCGGCGGGGAACCGATGCGGAAGGCGGTGTTTGCGGATGACGATTTCCACGTCGATTCCGAAGTCACCCGGCCTGCCGAGGACTTCGATGATTCGCCCGCCGGCCCGCTCGGTGGGGCCCGGAAACCGCGTGAGCTGGACGTTGACGATCATCCCATCCAGCTCGTCGCGCCCGGCCCCGTCGGGCAGTGGCTCGTTGCGCGGGATGAAGATTTCCTCGCCGATCTGCTCGTCGTAGGGCAGGACGTAATCGCCGCGGGCGCCGGCGCGGAAGCGGCCCACCACCGTCTCGTTGGCGCGCTTGAGGACCTTGTGTATGCGCCCGTCCACGCGCCCCCGGGCGTCGGCCGAGCCCAGCCGCACCAGCACCGCGTCGCCGTGCATGGCGCTGCCCATCCCGTGGTCGGCCACGTAGATGTCTCCGGAAATGTTCGGCAGCGGCTGGTCGGGAATGACGAAGCCATAGCCGTCGCGGTGGCGCACCAGGCGGCCGGTGACGAATCGGCCGGCCCGCCCCAGCGAGAAGTGCTGGCCGCGCGATTCGACCAGCACGCCCTCGCGCACCAGCCGCGACAACTCCTCTTTGAGCGCATGGCGGTCCTGACCGCGAGCGCCCAGCTCGCCAAGCATCTGCCGGAAGGTGGCCTGTTGGTTGGCCTGGCGGCTGATGTAAGACAGGATTTCGCCTTCGTTCAACATGCTAAGAGACCAGTGACAAGTGACGAGTGACAAGTGACAAGAAGACTGTGCTGTCCGAACTCGTCACTGGTCACTCATCACTCGTCACTTCTTCTCACGCTTTCACCGTTTCGCGGCTGAAATCCCACTGGACGGCCTTTTTCTGCTTCACGGACAGGTTCACCAGGTGGGCGCAGGAAGCGGCACGGTGGCCCGCCAGCGCGTCCTGCTCCGGCTGCGTCCGCTCCCTGACCGAGCGGAAGAAATTGCGGAAATGGAGCACGGTGGCCCCCACGCCCTCCTCGCGGTAGGTCTCGGTCCCGCCCAGGACCTTCGGTTCCCGACTGGCCGGGACTTCTTCTTTCTTCACCTTCGGATCCTTGTAATAGGCCTCCTCCATGGCGGTCGGCCAGCTCTCCACGATCCAGCGGTTGTCCTCGTTGGCGTTCTCGGGGATGAAGGTGAGTTCGTCGAAACCGAGCAGCAGGCCGCCCTTGGTTCCCAGGATTTGGAACGAGGCCTCGCTGGACATCTGGTTGTTGAATGTCGAGCTGAGGCTGACGGTGAAGCCTTCCGGGTATTCCAGGATGCCGTTGATGGTGTCGGGCACGTCGCGCGATTCCTTCCAGCGGTAGAGCGCGCCGGCCGCCACGACGTTGCCCGGCATCTTGGCCCCCATCAGGAAGTGGATCGTCGTACACAAGTGGACGAACAGGTCGGTGGCAATGCCGCCCGAGTAGTCCGCGTAACACCGCCAGCGGAAGAAGCGCTCCAGGCTGAAGGCCCGCTTGGGCGCCGGGCCGAGAAACATGTCCCAGTTGACGGTCTGCGGCGTGGCATCCGGCGGAATCGGATAAATCCAGGCGCCGCTGGCGGTGTTGCGGTTATAGAAGGCGCGCAGCAGCGTCACCTGTCCGAGCTTGCCGGAGGCAATGATCTCCTTGGCCTTGCGCTGAATCATGGAGCTCATCCCCTGGCTGCCGACCTGGAGGATGCGCCCGGTCTTCTTGACAGCGGCGATAATCTCGTTGCCTTCCTGAACGGTGTAGGTGAGCGGCTTCTCGCAGTAGACGTCCTTGCCGGCCTGCATGGCTTCCACCACCATCGTCTTGTGCCAGTGATCGGGGGTGGCGACCACGACCACGTCAATGCCCTTGTCGGCCAGGATCTCGCGGTGGTCCTTGTAAATCTTGGCGCTGCCCTTGGTGCGCTCCTGGGTGCGTGTCAGCCGGCCCTTGTAGGCGTCGCAGGCGGCCACGATCTGGGTGCCCGGTGTATCCATGACGGCCTGCATCAGCTCCTGGGCGCGCGCCCCGGTGCCGATCACGCCCACGGTGATGCGGTCCGACGGCGCCGCCGGCCCGGCCTCGGCCAGGCCCTCGGCGGAGTTGTTCAATACGAAAGCGGCGCCGGCCCCGCCCGCCGCCGTGTGCAGAAATGCCCTGCGGTTGATTTCGCTTTCCATGGAATCCTCCTCAGCGGCCAAGTGTATCAAAGTGGGTTTTCCCCACCAAGGCACCAAGACACAAAGACAAGAAGCAGCTATTGCCGGAACCGAGAGTTCAACGCAGAGGCGCAGAGCACGCAGAGGAAACGCAGAAAATGCGTAGTCTCTGCGAACCTCGGTGTCCTCGGCGTCTCTGCGTTTGAGACCCACCGATGGAATCAGATTCCCCTTCGGCTTTGTGCGGCTTTGTGTTTCGGTGTCTTGGTGGTTAGCCCGTTCTGAGGTAGGCTATCGCCTTTATGAGCGATGCCGCGCAACTCGGCGCCGCTGTTCCAACCGCATCCGCTGCCGGGCCCCTGCCGCCCCTGTGGCAGCAAGTGCGCTGGCAGATTCTCGGCCTGCTGTTCTTCGCCACGGTCATCAACTTTGTCGATCGGCAGGTGCTCTCCATCGTCGCGCCGGTGTTGCGGGAAACGTTCCGGCTCAGCAACACCGACTACGGGATCATGGTGGCCGGCTTTCAGTTCGGCATGATGGTCGGGGAATTCCCGATGGGCTGGCTGATGGACCGCCGGGGCCCGCGCTTGGGATTCTCCTTTGCCATCATCTGGTGGTCGGTGGCCAACGGGCTCCACGCCTTGGGCCGCGCCATGTGGCACTTCGCGGCGCTCCGTTTCTGGATGGGCACCGGCGAATGCGGCAACTTCTCCGGCGGAGTCAAGGTGGTCTCGCAGTGGTTCCCGGTGCGCGAGCGCGCCTTGGCGGTGGGCATCTTCAACGGTGGTACGATGATCGGGTCGATCATCGCCCCGCCGCTGATCGTGGCCATCATGCTGAATCTCGGCTGGAAGATGGCATTTTTGCTGCCCAGCGCGCTGGGCATGTTGTGGGTGTTCGCCTGGCGGCTGGTGTATTACCCTCCGGCCGAGCATCCGCGGCTGACGGCCGCCGAACGGGCCTGCATCGCCGGCGAGGACCAAGCGGGGCCGGCGCCCGCCAACCGCCAACTGCTGCGCTATCGCCAGGCCTGGGCCCTCATGCTCTGCCGGATGCTGGTCGGGCCGGTGGTGCAGTTCTACGTCTATTGGCTGCCGGAATACCTTTACCGGGTGCGCGGCCTGAGCCTGAAATCGATCGGGATGTTTGCCTGGGTGCCGTTCCTGTTCGGCGACATCGGCAGTATCGGCGGCGGCTGGCTGGCCGGCTGGTTCATCCGGCGCGGCTTCAGCGTGGACGCGGCGCGCAAGATGACGATGGGGTTGGGAGCCGCCTGCTGCCTGCTGAGCATCGCCGCGGTCAGCGCCCGGGAGGCGCCGGTGGCCATGGCCTGGGTCTGCCTGGTGCTGTTCGGTCACACCTTCCTTTCGGCCAACATGTTCGCTGTCATCGCGGACGTCTTTCCCAGCACGGCGGTCGGCCGCGTGACGGCGTTTACCGGCATAGCCGGCGGGCTGAGCGGCTTCCTGTTCCCGATCCTGACCGGCAAGCTGGTGGACAAGGTGTCGTACACTCCGGTATTTTTCATCGTGGCCCTGATGCCGGCGGCCGGCTGCCTGCTCTTGTTTCTGATCTTGCGGCAAGTGCGCCAGGTCCGGCTCTGATGCCCGATGCTGCACCACGGATGGCCGGATTTTCCATGCACTTCTCATTGCAAGCGATTCCCGGCTCTGTTACAATCCGCGCACTTCCCCCGGAAAGCTGGCCTGCGGACGGCCGCTGGGCCGGAGGGAGGCCAGGAGGACCCGTATGAAGAAGCCGCGCGCTGTGATTCCGGACTGGTTGCTGGGTGGCGTGGTGACACTGCTGCTCCTGCTGGCGTTCGCCGTATCGTGGTGGCCGCTGGAATCGATCGAGATGAAGCTATACGACCTGCGGGCGCGCCTGCGGACCACCGACCAGGTCGGCAACGAGATTGCCATCGTGGCCATCGACGAGGAGTCGGTCGATCGCCTGGGCCGCTGGCCGTGGCCGCGCGTCCGGATGGCGGAGGCCATCGACGTGATCTCGGAAGCCGGGGCCAAGGTGATCGGCCTCACCATCCTGTTTCCTGATCCGGAGCGCAGCCAGGGGCTGGACGAAATCCGGGCGCTGAAGAAGTCGATTGAGGAGACCGCCCAGCAGAACGTCAAGTTCGCCCCTCTTTACGCACCCATTCTGCAGGCCTTGGGGGACGCCGAGAAGAAGTTGGACAACGACAGCAAGCTGAGCGACTCGCTGGCGCTTTCGGCCAACGTGGTGCTGCCCGTGTACTTCGAGATCGGCCGCGTCGAGGGGCGGCCCGAAGGCGAGCTGCCGCCGGAGATCCTTCGTAATTTCATCACCCAGGTGGACAATCCCAGCGACAAGGCGGCTGCGCAAGTGCTGGAAACCGGCGCCATGAAGGCGCCGATCGAGAAACTGTGCAAGGAAACCAAGGCGCTCGGCCACCTGAACCTGGCGCCGGAGCGCGACGGCGTGTACCGCAACCATCTGCTGCTGGTCGACTATTACGGCCAGAGCCAGTACTTTCCCTCCTTTTCCACGCAACTGGTAGCCACCTACTGGAACCTGCAGCCCAAGGACGTGCGGGTGCGCCTGGGCGGCGGCGTCCAGTTGGGCAAGGTGGAGATCCCCACCGACGCGGCCTTCCGGATGATGGTGAACTACGAGGGCGGAATGGGCACCTGGCGGTACTACCCCATCGCCGACGTGATCGACCACAAGGTGCAGCCCGACGCGTTCAAAGGCAAGATCGTCATCATCGGCTTGACGCACCTGGGGCTCGGCGAGCAGATCACCACGCCGGTCGCCCCCCGCTTGCCGCAGCCGGAAGTGATCGCCAACGTCGCGGAGAACATCCTGCACCAGCGGTTCATTACCCGGCCGCCGTGGGCGGGCAAGCTGGAGCTGGCGCTGCTGATCCTGTTTGGCGCCTTCATCTCGCTGGCGTTGCCGCGGCTCGGCGCCGGCAAGAGCGCCATCATCGCGGCCGCCCTGCTGGTGCTGGTCTTGGCAGGCGGCACGTACGTGTTCGCGGCCAAGGGCTACTGGATCAAGCTGCTCTATCCCACGCTGATGCTGGGCCTCGGCTACGCCGCCATCATCTCCAAGAAGTACCTGATTACCGAGAAGCACAAGGAAGTGCTGGAAGTCGAGAGCGCCGAAACCAACAAGATGCTGGGCCTCAGCTTCCAGGGCCAGGGCATGTTGGACCTGGCGCTCGAGAAATTCCGGCGCTGCCCCGTGGACGACGTAAAGGAAGAGCTATACAACCTGGGACTGGACTTCGAGCGCAAGCGGCAGTTCTCCAAGGCGGCCAGCGTCTACCAGCACATCGCCAGCAAGCTGCCGAAGTTCAAGGACATCGCGACGCGCATCCCGAAGCTGCAGGCCGCGGGTGAGACGATCATCTCCGGAACGGCCGGCCTGAAACGCGGCGGCGCCGAAGCCACGGTGCTGGTGGAAGGCGCCGACCTCAAACCCACGCTCGGCCGCTACGAGATCATCAAGGAGCTGGGCAAGGGCGCCATGGGCACCGTCTTCCTGGGCAAGGACCCCAAGATCAACCGCATGGTGGCTATCAAGACGTTGCGCTTCGAAGACGACGTGGATCCGGAAGACCTGAAGGCGCTGAAGGAGCGGTTTTTCCGCGAGGCCGAGTCGGCCGGGCGGCTGAGCCACCCCAACATCGTGACCATTTTCGACACCGGCGAAGACCAGGACATGTGCTACATCGCCATGGAATTGCTGGATGGCCGCGACCTGAAGGACTGGACCACCAAGGAAAACCTGTTCCCGATGAAGACGGCGGTCGAGCACATGGCCACGGTGGCCGAGGCGCTCGACTACGCGCACCAGCAGGCCATCGTCCACCGCGACATCAAGCCGGCCAACATCATGCTGCTGAAGAGCGGCGTGGTCAAGGTCACCGATTTCGGCATCGCCCGCATCACCACCAGTTCGCGGACGGCTACCGGCACGGTGATGGGCACGCCCAGCTACATGTCGCCCGAGCAACTGGCCGGCAAGAAGGTGGACGGGCGGAGCGACCTGTTCTCGCTGGGGGTCACGCTTTACGAGTTGCTGGCCGGCGAGAAGCCGTTCACCGGCGAGAGCATCGCCACCCTGATGTTCAAGATCGCCAACGAGCGGCACGAATCGCCGCGGCAGTACAATGCCGGCATCCCCGAGGAAGTGATCCAGGTGATCGACAAGTCGTTGGCGAAGAACCCGGATGAACGGTACCAGAAGGGTAAAGAGATGGCGGCCGACCTGAAGGCGGCGCTGGCCCAGATGGAGCGCTCCGCGACGGCATAGACAGGTGTCAGGTGCTAGGGGTAAGGTGCTGGGTGTGAGGCGCCAAGTGTTAGGCGCCAGGTGGCTAACACCTGGCACCTGGCACGCAGCGGGCGAACAATCCCGTGGGAGGGCTGAACCTGGGAATCGCACGGCCTGCCGGCTGTGCCTATTGAGATGCGACTGAGGATCCTGCAATCGGAAAGCGCGGCGGCCCCCCAGACGCGCGACGTGTTTGCGGCATCGGCGCCCGGCTTAGACGTGGCCGCGCGCACCGACGTCGGCCGCCGCCGGGCGAACAACGAAGACAACTTCAGCGTCGTTCCGGAGCTGGGCCTGTTCGTGCTCTCTGACGGCATGGGCGGCGAGGCTGCCGGTGAACTGGCCAGCAAGATCACCGTCGAAGAGATCCCCCGGCACATGAAAGAGGCGGCGCGCGACGGGCCGGCCGTGATGGGCGAGGCGAACCCGCAGTTTTCGACGCTGACCAACCACCTGGCAGGCGCCATCCGGCGCTCGAACCGTGTCATCTGGGAAGCGGCACAGCACCATGCCAGCCAGCGCGGCATGGGGGCTACGGTGGTCGCCGCCGTGCTCCGCCAGCCCGTGCTCAGCGTCGCCCACGTGGGTGACAGCCGCATCTACCTGCTTCGCAATGGCGAACTGCAGCAGCTTACCCAAGACCACTCGCTGGTGATGGAGCAGGTGCGGCGCGGCCTGATTACCCGCGAGGAGGCCGAGCACAGCGACATGGCCAACATCATCATCCGCGCGCTCGGCGCCGAGGAGACCGTCAAGGTTGATTTGGATGAGGTTTACGTGATGCCCGGCGATCACGTCGTGCTCTGTTCCGACGGGCTGACCAAAATGGTTCCCGACGGCTGAATCGCCCAGGTGGTGGCCGAGGCGGAAACCGCTCAGCAGGCTTCCGAGCGGCTGGTGGACATCGCCAACGAAGCCGGCGGCGAAGACAACATCACCGTCGTGGTGGTGCGGATCAAGGAGGATACGCGGAAGGGGTTGTGGGGCTGGCTGAAAGGCCTTCTCGGGTGGTAGACCGGCCTTTGTCGCCGACCGGGGTCCCGGGCCCGACAGGCAAGCATTTTGGAGGAGTAGAATGGCAAAACTGATCCTGAAGTACGAGGCAGCGGTGCTGAAGGAAATCCCGCTGAAGGGGGCAACGCTGACGATCGGCCGCACCCCGGCCAACGATGTGACCATCGACAACCTGGCCGTCAGCGGCCACCATGCCAAAGTCTCATTCGACGCCGACAAGTTCGTGCTGGAAGACCTGAACAGCCTCAACGGCACGTTCGTCAACAATCAGCGAATCCGCAAGAGCTACCTGAAGAACGGCGACGAAATTTTGATTGGCAAGCACACGCTGGTCTTTGTAGACGAGGGAGGCGCCGCTCCGGAGAAGACTGAGCCCATGGCCGACCGCACCCTCCCGGTTGCCAAGCTGGAAGAGACGATGGTGCTGGATACCAAGAAACGCCGGGAATTCCTCCAGAAGGCCACTAGCGTGGCCGAGGGCGTTTCGCCGTCCGCCGTTGAGAAAATCGCCTGCCTGAACGTCCTCTCCGGCAAGACCGATCAGCATGAGTACATCCTCACCAGCAAGCTGGCAATGATCGGCAAGTCGCCCATGGCTTCAGTGAAGTTGAAGGGCTGGTTCGCCCCCGACGTGGCGGCTGTCATCAACAGACGCGAAGGGATGTTCCAGATTGCGCCTTCGGGCAAGAGCGACACGAAGGTCAATGGGAAATCCATCTCCGGGCCGCAGGAACTGAAGGAAGGCGACCTGATCGAAGTCGCCGGCGTGAAGATGCAGTTCGGATACCGCGAGTGACGGACGCGTCGCCGCACTGCTCTTCGAGGCTCTCCGCCCCGGTTTGCCGGGGTGGAGAGCCTTTTTTGTCGCCCCAAGCGGCTGGTTCCCGTCTGGTCTGGATCGTCGATCCCCCCACTGAGACCGTTATCGCTTACCGGCCGTCCGGCGATGCCCGCATTTACTCCGGCGCCGACGAGGTGTCCGGCGAGGACGTGCTGCCCGGCGTCTCGTTCCGCCCGACCGATCTGTTCCATCTCGATTAGCTCAGCGCCAAGTAGTCATCCGGCTGCCAGGGCGCTGTGTTCTTGTGCTCTGATGATTGGTAAACTATCACTGCAACCATGGCCCTGCCGCTGCTCGAAATCCGCGGTTTGACCGTGCAGTTTTACACCGCGCGCGGCGTCCTCCCGGCCGTGCAGGATGTCTCCTTGACCATCGGCCAGGGTGAGATTCTCGGACTGGTGGGGGAATCAGGCTGCGGCAAGTCGGTCACCGCGCTGTCGATCCTGCGCCTGCTGCCGCCGAATGCGCGAATCGCGGCCGGTCAGGTGCTGTTGTCTGAGAACGGGAGCGGGCGGGACCTGGCCCAGTTGCCGGAACAGGAACTGCGGTCGATCCGCGGGGCCCGCATCTCCATGATCTTCCAGGAACCAATGACGGCGCTGAACCCGGTGATGCGGGTTGGCGACCAGATCGGCGAGGCGCTGCTGGCCCACGGCCTCTCACACCAGCGGGAAGCCAGGGCGGCGGCGCTCGACACCATGCGCCAGGTGGCCATCCCCGACGCCGAGCGCCGCATCCGGCAATACCCGCACCAGCTTTCCGGGGGCTTGAGGCAGCGCGTCATGATCGCCATGGCACTGATCTGCCGGCCCTCGCTGATGATCGCCGACGAGCCCACAACCGCCCTCGATGTGACCATTCAGGCTCAAATCCTGGCGCTGTTGGCGGGACTGCGGGAACGATTCGGGCTGGCGTTGCTGTTCATTTCGCACGATCTTGGGGTTGTCTCGCAGATCGCCGACCGCGTGGCCGTCATGTATGCCGGCCGCATCGTGGAACACGGGCCGGCCCGCGAGGTCTTCGCCGCTCCGGCGCACCCCTATACCGGAGGATTGCTGCGGGCGGCTCCTTCGCTTGGCTCCGAACCGCGCCGAAGGCTGTCCGCCATCGAGGGACCGGTCCCGAGCCTGGCGGAACTTCCGCCCGGCTGCGCCTTTGAACCACGCTGCGAATTGCGGGCGCCGGAGTGCTCGGTCGCGGTGCCTGAGCTGATCGAGGCCGGCCCCGGCCACTGGACGCGCTGCATCAGAGCAGCACCGAGGAACAGCTAAGGCGCCACGGCCACCTTGGTGTCCTCGTGTCCTGGTGGCGAAAAACTGCCATGGAGCCGCTGCTACGAATCGAGCGCCTGACCAAGCATTTTCCGGCTTCCGCCGGAGCCTGGGGAAGCAGTGCCGCCGTGCACGCGATCGACGACGTGACACTGGAGGTTCGCCCCGGAGAAACGCTGGGGCTGGTCGGCGAATCGGGCAGCGGCAAGACCACACTGGGCCGTTGCGCGCTGTTGCTGGTGGAGCCGACTTCGGGCCGCGTGTTCTTCCAGGAGCGCAATCTGCTCCAATTGAAGCGGGGCGAGCTGCGGCGCATGCGCCGCCATATGCAGATGATCTTCCAGGATCCGTTCGCCTCGCTCGATCCGCGGATGCGGGTGGCTGAAGTGCTGGCCGAGCCCTTCCACATCCATGAACGGCTTTCGCGCTCCGAGATTCGCGCCCGCTGCCGCGACCTGCTCCGCCGGGTGGGGCTGCGCGAGGACGCGTTGGACTGCTACCCGCACGAGTTTTCCGGCGGCCAGCGCCAGCGCATCGGCATCGCCCGCGCTTTGGCGCTGCAACCCAGGTTCATTGTCGCCGACGAACCTGTTTCGGCGCTCGATGTCTCCGTTGGGGCCCAGATCATCAACCTGCTCCAGGACCTTCAGCAGCAGTGCAACCTGACGTACCTGTTCATTTCTCACAGCCTGCCGGTGGTGCGACACATCGCCAGCCGCGTGGCAGTGATGTATCTGGGGAAACTGGCCGAGGCGGGGCCGACCGAGGAGGTGTTGCGCCGGCCGATGCATCCCTACACGCTGTTGCTGCTGGTTTCCACTCCGGAGATCTCCCGCTCGGGCAGGCGCGAGTTCCATACCGCGCCGGGCGAATTGCCGAGCGCGGTCCACCCGCCCTCCGGCTGCCGGTTTCGGACCCGCTGCCCGCTGGCCCGGCAGCGTTGCGCCGTCGAGGAGCCCCCCCTGCGCCAACTGGCGCCGGGCCACTCCAGCGCCTGCCATTTCGCCGAAGAAGTGCCTTCCCGCTTAAACCCTGCAGTGTTTCCGATGTGACATCGCCCGCTTCTGTTGGCGAGGTTCCCGGGTGCTTCCGTGCTTCCCGTGAGATTGACTTTCTTAGTAATACCATCGATGATGAGAAGCACACGGGCAACTGCAGACGTGAATGTAGGGATCCAGAAATAGGGCTGGTTGCTCGACTACCCCTCGGCCGGCAGGAAGGTGGATATAAGGATGGCTATGCCGTCGGTCTCACGATCGTCGAATGGAGTGCAGGACGAAGAAAGACCCATGGCGTCGTGGGGGGCGCTCCTGAAGCGGCATGCCGAACTCTTGTTTGTGGTGACGTTGCTGGTGATCGTCGCCCTGGGATTGCACTGGCTGCCTTACAAGCTGGCATTCCTGAACTTCTTCTATCTTCCCGTGCTGGCCGCCGGGTATTTGCTGGGCACGCGCCGCGCCGTGCTCAGCAGTGTGCTGTGCGTGCTGCTGGTGGTGCTCTATTACCTCTGGTTGTGGATGGGCTTCGCGTTGCTCAGCGCCAGCGGCCTGGCGGCTTTGACGACGGTCATCGTCCAGCAGATCGAGACCGCGCTCAGCCTGGCGGTCTGGGGCGGCTTTCTCATACTGATGGGGGCGGTCTTCGGGCGCGCGCAGGAGCGGATGCTGGCCTCTCATGCCAGGGTCCGCGGGATGGCCGACGTACTGAAGCGGAGATCCCTGTCGCTGGAGGAGTCGAACACGGCCTTGCTGCAATCAACCGCGACGCTGCAGCGGAAGACCGAGGAACTGCAGAGCCAGAACGTGCTGGTCGAGCGCCTCAGGCAGCAGGTCGAACAGACGCTCTACTCCACCATGGATGCCACCGTCGCCCGCCTGATTATTCAGGGGCGCCTGCGGCAGGAAAAGCGCAGCATCACCGTGCTGTTTTGCGACCTGAAGGGCTTTACCGGGCTGGAGGGCCAAAAGCACCCCGAAGTCATCCTGGAGACGCTGAACCAGTGGTACCAGGACATGGAGGAACTGATCGAGGCCTACCACGGCCACATCGACAAGTACATGGGGGACGGGATCCTGTGCGAATTCGGGGCGCCCATCGACTACGAGCATCATGCGCTGCAGGCGGTCATCACGGGATTGAAGATGCAGGAGAAATTCCGCAGCCGCCAGATCGCCTACGGGCTGCGCGTTGGGATCGCGACCGGCGACGCGGTGGTCGGCATGCTGGGTGCCCGCCGCCGCAGCTACTCGGCCATCGGCGAGGTGGTGAATCTGGGCAAACGTCTGGAACAACTCTGCGAGCCTGGCTGCGTTTTCGTGGACCAAGCGACCCAGGAGGCGGTCGGGGCTTTTGTGGAGACCGAGCAGGTGCGAAGCCTGACCGGGCGGCGCGCCGAGGACAAGGCCGTCCGGGACGAAGTCGCGGAGAAGGAAGCGGAATTAAGGCGCAATCCGCACAATGCCGACCTGCTGTTCGCCGTCGGAAACCTCTATTTCCGCCTCCAGGAAGCCACCCAGGCGATGCTCTATTACCGCCGGGCGATGGCGCTTCGCCCTGACGATAACGCCATCAAGGTCGCCTATGCCGACGCCAGCGTGAAGCGTGACGAATTCGAGCGGATCAGTATCCGCGGACTGCAGCAGCGGCAGTCCGTTTACAAAGCCGCCGGGCTGCTGCATCCGCTGCAGAACCGGGAACGGCTTCCCGCCTCGTTTTACGAACAGTACAAGCATGTGCCGGAACTGATGGAAATCCCTGACGACGTGGTGTTGCCAAGCGAATGCATCGATTCCACGGTGGGGCATTCAATGGTGGTGGCGACCCTGGCCTACGCGATTGCCGACCGCATGGGCCTGCCCGAGCCGTTGAAGCGCCACCTGCTGACGGCCGCGCGGCTCCAGGATGTCGGCAAGTCCGCCGTTTGGCACCACGTCCTGACCCGCCGCGGCGGCCTCTCGGAACAGGAACGGAAGAGCCTGGAGGCGCACGTTAGCGAGAGTATCTCGATCGCCAAGCGGCTGGGATACGACGCCGAGCCCGTGCTCTCCATCATTGGGAACCATCATGAGTTGCTGAACGGAAACGGTTATCCGCGCCGAGTGAAAGGCCCGGACATCCCGATCGCGGCGAGAATCAGCGCGGTGTCCGATCTGTACTCGGCGCTGACTGCCCCACGGCCCTACCGGGGGGCCTGGGACGCGCAGGTGGCGCTCAAGGAACTGCGCAAGCAGGCTGCCGAGGGGCAACTCGATGAGAAGGTGGTGGAGACGGCCTGTTCCCTGCTCTTGGCCTCGTAGCCTTGATTTCGCCCCGGCATGTTCCCCGTCGCCGCTGACTTCCCCCCGGCGCGCTGTCGAACCCCTCCCCGGGGCGGGAGTGATCCCCAGCGCCCCCAGACAGCGCCATCTGCCGGCGAGACGCCGGCCCTTTACATCAGCGGGTATAGCGGGTCGGGTGCGGGCCTTCTTCCAACATCTGGCGGTCCCAGATCGCGCCTTCACGGCTGTAGCTGGCCAGTTCGTAGTCCTGGGTCAGCTCCAGCGCGTCGGTCGGGCAGGCATCCTCGCACAGCCCGCAAAACATGCAGCGCGACGTGTCGTAGGTGAAATCGGTCAGCGTCTTCTTGCCGCTGGAGCCGCCGGCCCGCTCCCAGCCGACCACGATCAAGTTCTCTGGGCAGGCCAGCGCGCACAGGTTGCAGGCGATGCACAGTGTTTCCCCGTTTTCCGGGTTGGTATTGAGCCGGGGCGCTCCGCGGAAGCGCTCGGCAACCTGCGGCCGGACGCGCGGGTATTCCTCGGTGATGACGTTCTTCGGCGGTTGGTACTTGAACGTAACCGCCAGGCCCTTCACCAGGTCCACCAGGAAGATCTTCCGCAGCAGAGCAGAGAAATGGAAACCGTTGCCGTTTTCAGCCATGTTCGTCGCCTGTTATAAGAATGCAACGGAATGGCGCGGGATTCAAGGGGCAGTGGCGGGCCGGAGACCGCCGGCCTGTAGCCGCCAGCCTCCAGTCTGGTATAGTTGCAACATGTTGCAAAAGGAGAGCGGGGGCAGCAACAAGGCTGTCTCCCGGGGCTACCTCCAAGGCCAACTGGTGGCCCGAGGCGTGCGAATGACGCAACAACGCCGCGCCATCCTGCAGGTCATGGAAGGCGCGCGCGGACACCTGGACGCGGCCAGCATCCTCCGCATCGCGCGCCATGACCACCCCGACATCGACCGGGTGACCGTGTACCGCACCTTGACCTTGCTGAAGCGCCACGGCCTGATCGATGAACTGGACCTGCTGCACCTGGGCGGTGTCGGCCATTATTACGAACAGCGGCCCCTTCAGCAGCATTTGCACGTCGCCTGCCTGCGCTGCGGCCGGGTGGTCGAGATCGCCAGCCCGCTCTTTGACAAGATCAAGGGCCAGGTCGAGCGTAACCTTGCCTTCCGCGTGGCCTTCGCCCGCGTGGAAATTGGCGGCTATTGCGAGAAGTGCCGCCCCGAAACCTCCGGTTGATTTGCCGCGGCATGGCGGAGCGATGTCCTGCTGCCGCGCCGCTCTTGGGTTGGCGTCAGCCGTCGGCCGCTTTGGCCCCGGCGCGATCCAGGGCCCCGCGGACCACGCGCAGGGTATCGGGGTGGAGGTTGCAGCCGGGCAGATCGTCGGGGGAAAACCAGCGGCAGTCGGCAGCGTCGCTGGCGGCTCGCACCCAGTCGCGCGCCCCGGGCGCGATGCGGCACAAGTAATCGATCAGCACGTAATGGTAGCGGGCGCGGCCGTGCTCGTCGCGCAGGATGCGGTCCAGCACTTCCAGCAGGCCGGCAGGCGTCACCTCCAGGCCCGTTTCCTCGCGCATCTCGCGCCGCAAGCCTTCTTCGAGCGTCTCGCCCACTTCCAGCAATCCGCCGGGGATCGACCATTCGCCCGCCAGCGGCGGCTGGCCGCGCCGCACCAGCAGCACCTGGCCGTCATCGACGATGACGCCACCCACGCCGATCATGGGCCGCTCCGGATATTCGCGTTTGCCGGGTGCCATCAGTAGCCAAGCATAGCGCACAACAGGGGAAGTGAGGCGCAACGGGCCGCGTTTCACTCCAGGCGCTTGCCGCGCGTTTCTTCGAGGCCCAGCGCGATCAGGGCGGCGGCCAGGAAGGCAGCCGAGGTAATCAGGAAGGACGCGCCCAGACCGTAGCTTTCCGCCAGCCGCCCAATGGTATAGGGGGCCATGGCGCTCAAGCCGCGGCCGAAGTTGTAGGCGAATCCCATGGCCGTGCCCCGCACCGCGGTGGGAAACAATTCGCTGGAAATAGCGCCAAAGCCGGTGAAGTAGCCGGTGCCGAAAAAGGCCACGAAGGGCCCCAGCAACATCACGGCCTCCGGGCTGCGGGCCAGCGAGTAAAAGGGGACCAGCGCGGCGGCGACCAGCAGGTACGAAATGTAGGCGCGCTTCCGGCCAAAGGAATCCGCCAGAAAGCCGAAGCTCACATATCCCAGCCACATGCCGGCCTGCATGAGCAGAATCCACTTCGACGTGCTCAAGATGTTCAAGCCGCGTCCGCCCTGCGAGACCGGCAGAGCCAGGTAGCCGGGGATCCAGGTGAACAGCCCCCACCAGCCGAACATGCTGGCCGCGTTCATGGCGGTCACCACCATCGTGCGCCGCCGCAAGGGAACGGCGAAAAGACTGCGGAATGCGGAATGCGGAGTGCGGGATGCGGACGAACTGGATTCCGCACTCCGCATTCCGCACTCCGCACTCGAACGTTTCCAGATTTCCGGTTCCGGCACTTTGCGGCGGATCCAAACGGTCACCAGGGCGGGCAGCACGCCGACAAAGAAAACGGCGCGCCAGCCGAAGCGCGGCATCACCGCCGCCGTAACCAGGGCCGCCAGCGCGTAGCCCACCGCCCAGGAACTCTGCATCAGCCCCAGCGCTTTGGCGCGATGTTCGGCCGGCCAGGTCTCGCTGACCAGCGCGGCACCGGTGGCCCATTCTCCTCCCACGCCCAATCCCAGCAGGACGCGAAAAACGGCGAGTTGGACGACGTTCTGAGCCAGGCCGCAAGCAGCCGTAAAGACCGAGTAGACAAGGATGCTGCCGATCAGCGCGCGGGCGCGCCCAATGCGGTCGGCCAGCAGGCCGAAGAGCACGCCGCCGACGGCGGACGACAGCAGCGTTACGGAAATCAGCAGGCCGCTGGTCGAAGCGCTGATGCCCATCTCCCGCCGGATGGCGACCAGGGCCATGGAGTAGAGCATCATGTCCATGCTGTCCAGCATCCAGCCCAGCGATGCCGCCAGCAACGTGCGCCTTTGCTCCGCGGTAACCATACCGGTGGTGTTTTACCACCAAGCCACGAAGACGCCAAGAACTGGTCGTATTTGTATAGCGCGGTGAACGCCTTTTAGCGGATGTTCACCCCTGATCTCTTGAGATAACTGGTGGACCATCATGCGGTTAAGCTTGGTTTTGCCCTCGAAAATGTAGACATGCATAAAAGAGCACAAGTTTGCATTTTATGCTTGCATTTTGCTTATTATGCCCTTATCGTGTAGGCATGCATGTGGCCCGCGCTTCTTGGCCCTCCGCTAACGGCAAAGTCTACGAGTCCATCTACCTTCGCGAGTCCTATCGTGACGGCAACCGCGTCCGCAAACGCAACATCGCCAATCTCACCCATTGCGACGCTAAAGAGATTGCCGCCATCGAACTGGCTCTGCAGTTCAAGGACAACCTGGCCGCCCTCGGCTCCCTCGACAAAATCCAACTGCGCCAGGGTCCTTCGGTGGGAGCCGTGTGGATCGTCTGTGAAACGGCCCGGCGCCTCGGCATCCCGAAAGCGCTCGGCCCAGAATTCGCCGGCCAGCTCGCCCTGTGGCAGGTTCTGGCGCGAGTTCTGGAGCAGGGCTCTCGTCTCTCTGCCGTACGGCTGGCACAGGTTCACGCGGCCTGCGATGTGATCGGCATCCGACGCGGCTTCGACGAGAACGACCTCTACGCCAATCTCACGTGGCTGAGCGAGCACCAGCAGGCGATCGAGGGCCGGCTGTTTGCTGCGCGACGTCGGCAACGGAAACCGCAATTGTTTCTCTACGACGTGACCAGCAGTTACCTGGAAGGCGAAGACAATGCCTACGGCGCCTACGGCTACAACCGGGACGGCAAGAAGGGCAAGAAGCAGATCGTCATCGGCCTGTTGTGCGACGAGCAAGGCGAGCCGGTCTCGACCGAAGTCTTTCGCGGCAACACGCAAGACACGAAGACCTTTGCCGCGCAGGTGAAAAGAGCGAGCGAGCGTTTCGGTTGTGAGCGCGTGACGTTTGTGGGTGATCGGGGGATGATCAAAAGCGGCCAAGTGGAGGAGCTTTCGCGGGTGGGGTTCCACTACATCACCGCCATCACCAAGCCGCAGATCGAGACGCTGCTGGCGGCCGGCGTGTTGCAGATGGAGTTATTTGCCGTCGAGGTGTGCGAGGTCCAGCAGCCAGGGGTGCGTTACGTGCTGCGGCGGAATCCTCTCCGCGCCGAACAACTCGCCGCTTGGCGCGCGGACAAACAGGCGCACGTCGGGCGGTTGCTCGAGGAGCGCAACAGCTATCTGGCCGAGCATCGCCGCGCCAAGGTGTCCACGGCGGAGCGGGTGGTGCGAGCCAAGATCGCGCAACTGAAAATCCAGGCTTGGCTGCGGGTGGAGGCGGACGGGCGCACCTTGAAACTGACGGTCAACCAGCCGGTGCTGGACGAGGTCTCCCGGCTCGACGGCTGTTACGTCATCAAGACCGATCTCCCGCAGAGCGCCGCAGCCAAGCAGGTGGTGCACGACCGCTACAAGGATCTGGCACAAGTCGAGCAAGCCTTCCGCACTTGCAAAACCACCCACCTGGAAACCCGCCCTGTTTACGTGCGCACCGCGGAACACACCCGCGGTCACGTCCTGGTGGTGATGCTGGCGTACCTGATCCGGCGGGAACTCAGTCGTGCCTGGGCTTCCCTGGACACGACCGTCGAAGAGGGGCTGCATCAACTGCAGACGCTCTGCTCGACGCAACTGAAGGTTGATGGTGGAGGCAGTTGCCTGCGTATCCCTGCGCCCCATACCGCTTCTTGCGCTCTGCTCACAGCCCTGGCCATCAGCCTTCCCGAAGCGCT
>JAPKYU010000221.1 GCA_026394175.1 Acidobacteriota bacterium
GGCTTCGATGAGCGGGCCGTCGCGCCCGCCGTCGCCCGACACCTCGGTGTGGCGATGGAACTCGCCGCGCATCAGGCGCAGCGTCTTGCCGGCCACGGTGGCCTGGTAGGAACGCAGGCGTTTGACGGCGGCGTTTTCCGCGCCGCTGGCCGCTACCGGCTTGGCCGGCTGCTCGGCCGCAACCGGCTTCATTTGCGCCGGCTGCACGGGGCCGGTGGCGAAGAGTTCGGCGACGTAGAGATCGTTCTGCAGGGCCTCGGCCGGTGGCAGCGCGGGCGCTTTGGCCGCCTTGGCAGCAGCGCCTTTGCGCGCGGCGCCAGCGCCAGCGCCGGCCGCGGCGCGCGCCGCTCCGGCCAGCGCCGCTCCTCGCCTGTCGGCCGAGCCGATCAGCAGCAGCCGTCCGGCGGCCGGCGACGCCAGTGCCGGCCGGTTGTCCATGTAGTTGTCGCTGTTGGGGATGAAGATCGGCCCCTGCCAGCGCGCCCCGTCGAAGTAGGCAGCGTACTCGTACCAGACGGTGCCCAGCGGGCTGCGGCCCGTGTAATCGACAGTGCGAAAGGCCAGCCAGACGCGCCCGTCGGCATCGGCGGCCAGCCGCGGGAAGTTATTGAGCGGGCGCGGCGGCACGGGCGGCGTGCCGCTGGGAGGCCGTTGTTTTACCAGTTCCGGGTCCGGGGTTTTGGCGCCGGACTCGGCCCGCCGGCTCCCGCGCGGTCCGACGGGAGCGCCCGGCAACACGTGCTCAAGATCCTGCGAAGTGGTGAACGGCTTCTGGCCCTGGAACGCCTTCACGCGTACCTGGCGGTATTGATAGAGCGCGGAGCCCCAGGTATCGTACGCGCCCCAATTCTTGCCAAAGCGCTCGGTGGCCTCTTCCCAGGCCACCCACAGCCGGTTGTCCTTGTCGTAGGCGAGCGAGGGCCGCATCTCGGCCATCAGGCTGCCGGCCACCAGCACTTCCGGCCCCGGCTTTCCCTCCGGCGAGACAGTGCGGTAATAAACGTCGTAGTCGCCCTTGCGATAGGTATCCCAGGCAATGGCCACGCCTCCGGAGGGACTGGCGGCGATGGCCGGATCCCAATCGTTGGCCGTGCCGGCGTCGATGACGATTTCCGGTTGAAAGGCGTCGCCGGCCGGCGTCTGGCGTGCCGCCAGGATGGCCGCGCAACCGTTGCGGAACCCCTGCCAGGCAACCCACACGCGGCCGCTCGTGTCGGTGGCCGCCGCCGGGATCAGGTCGGGTTCGGGCGCGGTGGTCAGCCGGATGGGCTGGCCCCATTTGCCGTCTTGCAACGGCCGGGCATAGATGTCGAAGTTGCCGGACACCTGGTCGGACCAGAGCACCCAGACGCGGTTCCGCCCATCGACCGCCACCGCCGCCTTGTATACGTCGCGGCCTTTCTCGCTGGCCGGCATGGGCTCGCTCCAGCGCCCGTCGCTGTAACGCTGGAGAAGAACCTGGTCGCCGCCGACCGGCGCGGACAGGAAATCAAAGCTGGCCGGCGGCTCGGCCATCTGCCGCGGGCGGCGCTGGTATTCGGCATTGTGCACAAACTGCACGTAGGCCACCCAGACGACGCCGTCCGGCCCCACGGCCGCGGCCGGAAAATCTTCCTCTTCCGGGCCGCTGGTCAGTCGCGTGGATAGCGCCGTGCGCTCCACCACCACCTGGTTCTTGAGCGCCTGGAACTGCGTGCCGTAGGGCACCTGGCCAATCGTGAAGTCAAAGTTGCCCTGGGCGGTCTCAATCGAGACGACGGTTGTGTCGTCCACGCCTTCCAGCGCCAGGAAGACGCCGTTGGAGGCCACGGGCCAGTTCTGCTGATTCTGGGCGGCCTGGGCGCCGGCAGGCGCGTAGCGATGCGTGGATGCCTTCCAGCCGGTGCTTCCTTCCACCTGATCGCCGGCGGCGATGCGCCAGCCGGTGATTTCGGCGACGCGGCCGGAAGAGACTCGCACCGCGCCGTCCCAGCGCACCGGCTCCCGCCCGGGTAGGAACGTCAGTCGCAACATGAGGCGGTTCGACGCCATCGCCGGCCCCTGCGCCTCAGTGACGCGGCGGGGGACGAGAAGCACGTATGCAACTACAACCGTGGCAATCAGAACGAAAAGCGCCGCAACTCTCGACACGCGCATGCTTACCTCCTGAAGTTTCCTACTCACTGAATCACCAAAGTGGCGCTTCAATAATAGTTCTCCGCCACCGCGGCGCCAACAAGCAAGTGATTCGCTGGAGGCCCCGCAAGGCCCCCGCACCGGCGGCGTTGTCGCTCCACAGCATTTTGGTGCATACTGGTGTTATGGGTGCAACTGGGAAAGTTGTCCGGCAGAGCGTCAGCCTTCCGGCGAATGTCGCAAGACAAGTTCGGAGCATGGCGAAAAGCCGCCGCTTGAGCGCCAATCGAGTGCTGATCGAACTCGTCGAAGAGGGAATCGCAACCCAAGCGCGGAAACGGCAGGAGTTTTTCGACCTGGCCGAGAGATTCCGAGCGACTGGGGATCCGAAGGAAGTGGAACGCCTCGGTAACAAGTTGGGGCGTATGGTTTTTGGCGGCCATGCCGAAGATTGAGACCTGGAACAGATTTCCTCCGGACGTTCGGCAGCATTTGATCGACCGGATGCGCGATCGGAGCATCAGTATTGCCGACCTGAACCAGCTCCGCGTCTGGATTGAATCGAACCCTGACGTGCCGGAAGGGGAATGGTACAGAGACTTTGGTTCTTTCATGATTTGCGGTCAAGGGCGATATCCGAAGACCTTCCTGCTTCGCGGCCAACTGGCGAAGGGTGAACGCCTGTGACCGGGCCTCTCGCACAAGGTCGCGCTTGACTCGCCCCGGCCAACAACGGCCACGCTGTCGCCGGCGTGTGGCCCAGGCATCGCCGAATCCTGAAGGCCGAGTGACGATCCCCGGGCGTCCAGGCGACGACGTCCACCCGGATACTCTGAAGAGCGTTTTGATTCAGGCGGGACTGCAGAGGAAGCCATGACGAAGTACGCGATCGTAATCGAAAAGGGGCCGAACAACCTGTCCGCTTACGTCCCCGATCTACCCGGCTGTATCACCACCGGGAAAACCGTAGAGGAAATCGAGCGGAATATCCGTGAAGCCGTGGAACTTCACCTGGAAGGCTTGCGGGAGGATGGCCTACCGATCCCCGAGCCATCAACTGCCGTTCGATACATCGAGCTGCAGACGGCCTGAAACCCCCCGCTCTGGTTCCCAACACAGTTCTTTCCATTCGCAGCAAAAGCCCGACCGCGGCCCGTGGCGCCTCAGCGATCCGTCGAGGATGACCGCCGCCCATCGGCTGCGCGATTTGGCCGATGTGCAAAACCTGAATCGGTTTCTGGGTTTGCCCGAGGATCTCGCGGAGCGGTTGGACGGCAGCGTGCGGCCTGTTTATCAGAAGCTGTGGCCCCAGAGTCAGGCCCCAGACAGGCTTCACGAAAGTTAACGAGCGATATCGACCTATGCTAGTCCGTGTCTATACGTGTCCTATTTCCCCGTGTACTTGATCCACATCGGTGAGACCCACACCAGCTCGCCGTTCTGCTGCTCGCCGCGCACGTAGTAGTAGCTGGTCTTGCCCGGCGCCGGCGTGTTGTCCTGCCAAGTGAACTGCACCTCCGCTTTGCCGGGCTCCGCCGTGTAGACGTATTGGTTGTCCTTGACGATCTGCACCTTGGCGAACGGCGAGTTGCCCACCAGCTTCACCTGCAGTGCCGGCCGTTCCGCGGTCTCGAACTCCTCGCCCATGAAGTGGCTGCCCGAGCGGACGTCGGCCAGGATGTTGTCGGTCGAGCCGTAGACGTGCCGCTTCTTGAACGCCTCGATCAGCCCCTCGCGGGTGGGCTTCTCGACGTAGATGTTGCAGTAGCTCATGTGCGTCGAGATGTGGTCGGAGCTGGCCTGGAAGCCCAGCCGGTAGCCCTTCAGCAGGGCCAGCGAGACGAAGCCCTTGGGCCGCCACCCGCCGATGCCGCCGGCCGCTATTGACCGCGAACCGGTGCAGGGGTAAAGTCAAAATAGCAGGCACGACTCCTGGAATTGCCGGGCGCGAGCCCGGCCCCGCGAAAGG
>JAPKYU010000371.1 GCA_026394175.1 Acidobacteriota bacterium
GAGCTGGATGTAGTTGCGGTTGTTCAGCGACAGGTCCAGCACCTCGGTGCCGGAGACCAGGCTGGCGGCCGTCGCCGTTTGCAGCTCGACCGCGACAGCGGAAACCGACTCCTCCACCACTACCTGCTGGGCCACCGTCCCTACCGCCAGTTCGAAGTCGAGGGTCAGCTTGTCGTTGACGTGCAACTCGATACCAGTCTTGACCGCCAGGGCGAACCCCTTCATCTCCACTTTGACCGAATAGTTCCCGATGGGCAGCAGGGTGGCCACGTAGCCGCCCGTCGAGTCGGTGGTTACGGTGCGAACCGCCAGCCCGCGGTCGGTTGAGGTCACCGTCACCGTGGCGCCGGGAACCGCCGCCTTGCTGGCGTCCGTCACCGTGCCCACGATTGTCCCGGTTACTTCCTGCGCGCTAACCGCTGGTGTCAGCGCAATGGAGAGCAAGATAACCCCCACCAAATAACGCAGCATGTCTTCCTCCTGCTCGGGAAGGCCGGATCGCCGGTTAATGTCATTCCCACCGAATAGCGATGCGATTGGCCATATTTCCGCGAGTGCCGCGAATGTACCACGCATGGGCAGCGGCCAGCAATTCCGTCGCGGGCCTGGTTTCCACCCCGTCGGAAGCTGTCCTGAAAACTCCTCCGCCAGGGCCTCTACAACGCCGACGTACGGAACGGCCGAGAGCGGAAAACCGGGGAAGCGATTGACGAGCGCCGGGAGGCGGCCATATACTCCGGCATATGGGGCGGTCAGGCTGTAAACACACGGGTGAACGCGTGTGCCCCGTGGAGAGGTGAGTTATGAGATTGCTGCGAGGAACGCTTATCGTAAGCATGGTGGCCCTGCTGGGCGCGGGGCTTTTGCCGGCGCAAACCGTCACCGGCACGCTGAGCGGGCACGTGGCGGACGCCACCGGCGCCGTGATGCCGGGTATCAAGGTGACGGCCCGCAGCCAGCAGACCGACATGGTCCGCGAAGCGGTCACCAACACCCAGGGCTTCTACGAAATGAGCTTCATGCCGCTGGGCAGCTATGAGCTGATCGTGACGGCAACCGGATTCCAGGGCGTGAAAAAGTCCGGCGTCCTTATCGAGTTGAACAAGACAACGGTCTCGGACTTCTCGTTGAACCCCTCAACGGTTTCGTCAACCGTCGAGGTGACTGGCGAAATCCCTCTGATCGACACCACGCAGGGCGAGGTCAAGCACTCGCTGGAAGCGAAGCAGATCGAGGACACGCCACTGGCCGGCCGCAACTTCATGAGCCTGGTCGAGCAGATTCCCGGCTTCCAGAACGTGGTCTGGATCGATTCCTCGAACAACCCCACCAACTCGACCGGTTCCTATGCCGCTTTCAGTGGCCTGGGCAGCCGCTCGGCCACCTTCCAGATTGATGGCGTAAACAACGACGATAGTTCCGAGAACCAGAACCGGCAGGGCGTGAACATCAGCTCGATCGCCCAGTTCCAGGTGCTCACGAACTCCTACTCGGCGCAGTTCGGACGCGCTGGCGGCGCCGTGATCCTGGTGCAGACGAAATCGGGCAGCAACAAGATCCACGGCGACGCCTACGACTTCATCCAGAACGATTTCCTGAACGCCAACGGCTTCTTCTCGAATTCCGGCGGCGTGAAGCGGCAGCGTGTGCGGCGCGACCAGTACGGCGGAACGGTGGGCGCGCCCCTAATCAAAGACAAGCTCTTTTTCTTCGGCAGCGGTGAGCGCGTGTGGAACACCGGCAAAGGCACCATGAGCCGCTTCGTGTGGCTCCCGAGCGACGGCCCCCGGGCCTGCAACCCGGGCGAAACGCCCAAGCCGGGCGGCCCCTATTGCGTGGACCCGGCCACCCACCCGCACATCGACCGCGATCTGAAGTGGATGAAGTCGATCATGGACCTGTGGAACACCGATGAGCTGAAGGGCAAGCAGCCCAATGACCCGGTCGGCTGCGCGGACATGATCGCCAGCGGGCGGCCGAACCGCTGCGTGCGCGTGGGCGGGTTGAGCAGCAGCTCCCCCGACTCCGATTACTCGGGCAAGTTCGATTGGAACGCGCCGCGCAATACCAACGTCGCGCTGCGCTATCAGTACAGCCGGCAGCAACGATACACGCCGCGCATCATCAAGGGCGACAACTACGGCGTGAATAACAACCGGCAATACAACATCGGCCTGACCGCGACCCACGTCTTCAGCCCGCGGCAGACGGGCGAGTTCCGCTACGGCTTCGGCAACCGCTCGACCTTGCAGGACGTCACGGACGGCAACACCATCCCGACGGTCCGGTTCAGTTCCGTGCTGTACGATCCGGCCCTGAGCAGCGACACCTTGGCGTTCGGGGGCACGATCATCGGGACTTCCACCAATGTGCCCATCAATCGCCGGCAGCACGACAACCAGTTCGTTTACAACCACACCTACGTGATGAGCAAGCACACGTTGCGGATGGGGGTCGACGAGCGCTTCCTGCTG
Organism: Acidobacteriota bacterium; assembly: GCA_026394175.1. Taxonomy (GTDB): domain Bacteria; phylum Acidobacteriota; class Terriglobia; order JAJPHL01; family JAPKYU01; genus JAPKYU01. The sequence continues at coordinate 2,475 of JAPKYU010000371.1, forward strand.
CTCGATGACCTCACCGGCGACCGGGCCCGCGGCTACTGGACCTTCGGCACAAACAGCACGCTGGCTCAGATCCGCGCGCTCCAGGGATATACGGGCTGGGAGAACTTCCTGATCGGCTACGTGACCGGCTACCAGCAGGGTTATGGGAACCCCTATGCCCAGAATCGCTATAGCGAAACGAATTTGTACTTCGAGGACGACTACCGGGTTCGGCGCAACTTCACGTTGAATTTGGGCGTGCGGTGGGAAGGTGTGGGCGGCCCCCGCGAAGCCAAGAATCGGTTTTCCTACGGCTTCGGCGGCGACTACAACAACATCGAGCCGCGTTTCGGCTTCGCTTATCAGCCGGTGGTCGAAACGCCCTGGTTGAAAAAGGTGACGGGAGGGCCGGGGCAGTTCGTCATCCGTGGCGGCTGGGCGATGATGCATAGCCGAATCTTCCAGTCCATCTTCTCGCAGAACCAGGCCAGCATCCGCACCCAGCCGCCCAACGGCTATGCGGCCAGCTTTGGCGGCATTAGTCCCTATGAAATCTCGGACCCCAGCAACGGTTTTACCTGGACGCAGGGGATGGGTACCACCTACAACACCGCCTACGACAATGCCAACGGCGTGAGGATCAAGGGCGGGCAAAGGACCAACGCCTTGATTGTTCCGGACCCGCACCTCCAGATGCCGTACGCCGAACAATGGAACCTGACCATCTCCCGCCAGCTTCCGAAAAACATGGCGATCGATATCATCTATAACGGCAACCGCGGCATCGGCAACCTGTTCTACGACTACAAGAACCTGGCGCGCTTCCCGATCGAGTCGCAGCTCCTTTCGGTGGATGTCGGCGGCAGCAATTTCAAGCCGGTCCTGTTCGATCGCGTCTGCAACAGCTTCACGGACCCGATCTGCCAGACACTGGACGCCAACGGCAACGTGGTGATCGCCACCAGCGGCCCGTTGAAGACCTTCAGTGCCTTGTCGAGCACGACGGCCACGCTGGCTCAAAAGGGCATCGTGATCGAGAGCGGGGTGCCGCACGGTTATATCTCCAGCAATACGACCCAGACAAGTTATCGCCGGCCCGACCCGACATACCTGACCGATAATGCGATCCGCAATTTTGGCTGGAGCTACTACCATGCCGGCGTCGTCAAGTTCACCAAGCGGGCGGCGCGCGGCCTGTCGATGACCGCCTCTTATACCTGGAGCAAGAGCATCGACACCGGCTCGGAGCCAACCTATACCGGGGTCGATCAGAACTTTCCGACGGCGGGCAAGAACTACAACGCCGCCCGCGCCATGCGCGGCCTGTCCAGCTACGACACCCGGCACCGCTTCGTGGTTTCCTATGGTTATGAGCTGCCCTGGTACCGCCAGCAACGAGGCCTGGTCGGCCGCGTGGCCGGCGGCTGGCAAATTACCGGCACCACGACTTTCCAGTCGGGCCAGCCGTTCACCGTTCTGCTCGGCTACGATGCCAATCTCGATGGCGCAAGCGGTGATCGTCCGTGGATTACCGACCCGAAGTGGCTTTACCGCTCGATCGACAACGGCCGCGGCATTTATCCCTGCCCGACGGTGACCACCGGCTCCTGCCCCGATACCCTCTCGCAACAGCAAGTGCCCGGATCGGTGTTCATTCCGCAGCAGGCCGCCTCGCTTACCGCCGACCAGCGCATGCTGGTGGCGGGCACCGATGGCCGCGGCACCATCGCCCGGAACGCCTTCTTCATGCAGGGAATGAACAACTTCGACACTTCGTTCAACAAGCCGATCATGGTTCGCGAGGGAATGCGAGTCAACCTGCGGATGGAGTGGTACAACCTGTTCAACCGGGTCCAGTTCGGCACACCGGCCCGCAGCGTGGTGAGCAGCACGCCGTTCGGCCGCATCACCACGCAGCGCAACCCCTTCAACTACGTGAACTCGAGCCGTACCAACGGCTCGCGCATGGGCCAGGTATCCATCCGCTTCATCTTTTGACGTTCGCGGCCCAGGCCGCGCGCAACAGCCCCGGGTTTCACCGCCCGGGGCTTTTAGGCCGAAAACTAAGTGACACCGACCACAGGGGTCGCCCCTACAGCGGCGTTGCAGGGGCGGGGTCGCCACGGCGACCGCCCGCTTGGTTCTCCACAGCTTCTCACGGCCGCAACGCCGTCGGTACTGAGGCTGGGCAGGCCGGGGAGGTGATTGACGAGCGCCGGGAGGCGGCCATATACTCCAGCGAATGGGGCGGTCAGGCTGTGAACACAAGGGTGAACCGGTGTGCCCCGTGGAGAGGTGAGTTATGAGATTGCTGCGAGGAACGCTTATCGTGAGCATGCTGGCCCTGCTTGGCGCGGGGCTTTTGCCGGCGCAAACCGTCACCGGCACGCTGGAAGGACACGCGCAGGATTCGACGGGCGCGCTGGTGCCCAATGTCAGCATCACGGTGGTAAACCAGGAAACAGGCATGGGGCGCACGACGGCAACGAACAGCGAGGGCTTTTACCTGGTCACGTTCCTGCCGCTCGGCGTCTACCGCGTGACGGCCGCGGTGCAGGGTTTCCGGACCGTGAACAAGACCGGCGTCGCCGTCGAGCTGAATAAGACCACGGTCTCGGACTTCCGCCTGGAAGTGTCGCAGGTGAGCGAGACCATCGATGTAACGGGCGAAACGCCGCAGATTGAGACGACCACCGGCGAGTTGAAGGGATCGATCGACGCGCGTACCATCGAGAACACGCCGCTGTCCGGCCGCAACTTCATTTCCCTGATGGAGCTGGTTCCGGAGTTCCAGCTCGCGGCCTTCAGCACCTCCTCGAACAATCCCACGCTGTCCACCGGCAGTTATGCCTCGTTCAACGGCACCGGAAGCCGCAATACGACCTTCCAGATCGACGGCGTCAACAACGACGACTCATCCGAGAACCAGAACCGCCAGGGCGTCAATGTGAGTACGATCCGCGAAGTGGCGGTCATCACCAATTCGTACTCGGCGGAGTTCGGGCGCGGCGCGGGCGGCGTGGTGCTGGTGCAGACCAAGGGCGGAAGCAACAAGTATCACGGCGATGCCTACGAGTACTTGCAGAACGACAAGCTGGCCGCCAACGGTTTCTTTGGAAACGCGGCCGGCCGGAAGGCGGACGGGAGCCTGGTTTCGCCGGTCTCCCCCGTCCGGCGCAACCAGTTCGGCTATACCATCGGCGGCCCGATCCTGAAAGACCGGGTGTTCTTCTTCCACAGTCTCGAGCAGACGCGCTTCAAGCAGTTCGCCGTCATCAGCCGCGACGTCTTCCCCGTGGGCAGCAAGATCCAAGTGGGCGAGTGCGATCTGTGCCTGAAGCCCAGCGAGCATCCCTACGTCCAGCAGGACCAGAAATGGCTGCAAGACCAACTCGATCGCTTCAAAGGTCTGGAGCCCAACAGCCCCTTGATCGGTTCGCAGGTCTTTACCGGGCAACGGTGGCACGACTTCCCGGACCAGGACTATTCCGGGCGCTTCGACATAAAGCTGCGGCAGCAGGACAACCTGGCGCTTCGGTACCAGTACAGCCGCCAGCATCGCAGGCCGGGCGAATTGATTCGCGGCGAAACGGCGCGGCAGAACAACAAGCAACAGGCGATCGGGGCGACGCTGACGCACATTTTCTCGCCGACGCTGGTGGGCGAATTCCGCTTGGGGCTGGGCCTGCGCACCACGCTGGTCGATATCTCGGACGGCAATACCACCCCGATCATCCGCTTCAGCCCCAGCCCCTACGCCACGCCGCAAATCGGCAGCGCCGGCGCCTACCCCATCAACCGCCGCCAGAACGACTACCAGTACGTGTTCAACGTGTCGAAGGTGATGCGCAGGCACACGCTCAAAGCGGGGAGCGACATCCGGCGCTCGGGCCTGGACGATATTTCGGACAACTATTCGCGCGGCTACTGGACCTTCGGCTCCACGCCGGCCAGCGGCACCACCCGCGGTTATACCGCGTACGAGAATTTCCTGCGCGGCTACATCGGCAGCTTCAGCCAGGGCTTCGGGCAGTTCTACCTCGAGAATCGCATGTTCGAGATGAACTACTTCGCGCAGGAAGACTACCGGCTGAAGCCGAATTTCACGCTGAATTTCGGCGCGCGCTACGAGTATGTTGCGGCGCCCAGCGACGTCAAGAACCGGATCACCTACGGTTACAACGCCGACCGCAACAACCTGGAGCCGCGTTTCGGCTTCGCCTGGACCCCGCGGTCGAGCTCGGGCCTGCTGGGCAAGCTGACGGGCGGGCCGGGGAAAAGCTCGGTGCGCGGCGGCTACGGCTTGTTCCACAGCCGCATCTTCCAGTCGCTGTTCTCGCAGGGCGGCGCCAACCTGCGCGCTCAGCCGCCTTACGGCATATATAGGTCCTTTAACGCCACCTTCCATGTCTCGGACCCCACCGACGGCTTCCAGTACGGGCCGGGTCTGGACCCCGGCCGCATCAGCATCCTGAAGGTGGATCCCGGTTTCCATCTTCCGTACACGCAGCAGGCGAACCTGACCCTGGAACGGCAACTGCCGTGGAAGATGGCCGTCAGCACCAGCTACCGCTGGGTGCGCGGCATCGGCATTCCCTTTTATGCCTGGGTGAACCGCGCGCAGTTCCCGATGCTTTCGCCGGTCAACGGCGTGCTGTACGACAAGGTCGATCCCAACCTGGCCAACACCGCCCCGGCGGCCGGATACATTTCCATCTCGCAGATGAGAACCAACGAGCGGCGGCCGGACGTGCGCTACAGCAACCTGCTGGTGGCCCAGAACTCCTCCTGGTCGTATTACAACGCCGGCACCATTACCCTCAGCAAGCGCTTCAGCAGCGGGCTGAGCTTCAACACCTTCTACGTCTTCAGCAAGACCCTTGACACCGGGTCGGAAGCCACGTCGCAATCGGACGGCAACGCCGCGTCCAGCGAGTTCAACTCGGCCAAGTCATTCCGCGGGCTCAGCGCCTTCCACGCCGCGCATCGCTATGTCTTCAACGGCAACTACCTGGTTCCAACGTCGCGGCTGCTCGGCGATTTCCGCCAACAGCGGGTGGGGAAAGTCCTCGACTTTGTCGTCGGCGGGTGGACGGTCAGCGGCACCTACACGGCGGCCAGCGGGCAGCCATTCAGCCTGGCCATCGGGTACGACTACAACGGGGACGGCATCACTTCGGACCGCCCCTTGATTTATGACCCCCGGCATCTCGGCGTCAGCGTGGATAACCCCCGCTTGAACCCGGCCACCGGCAAGCAATACACGGCCGATCAACTGCCGGCATCGTGGTTCTTCCCCAACCTCGGCGACAACCCGACAGTGGCCTCGCGGCCCTTCGCGCCGGGAACGGCGGGAGCGGGAAGCATCGGGCGCAACACCTTCTTCCTGCAGGGGATGAACAACGTCGACTTCGCTCTGCAGAAAGCCTTTCGGGTGCACGAAGGTCACAGCCTGTCGTTCCGGACCGAAGCCTACAACCTGGCCAACCGCCCGCAGTTCGCGGTGCCCAGCAACAGCATCCTGACCAGCACCTTTGCGCAGATCACCGGCCAGCGCAACCCCTCGAACTTCGTTGGCGCCAGCCGCCTGACCGGGTCACGGTTCGTGCAGATGGCGCTGCGCTACACGTTCTGAGCGGTTGACATTGGTCCTCGGGCCCTCGAGCCCCGGGCCGCGCGGCCCGGGGCTTTTTTTCGCCGCAGGCGGCTTGCAGCGCAGGCCGTACAACATGGCATTCCCCCCCTGGCCTGTGGTTCAATAGTGCGGCAAGAGGGGTGAGTTATGCTGTATCGCCTGCTGGCCGCTCTGCTGTTCTGCGCGGTGTGCGGCGCCGCTCAGATTCGCATCACTTGGATCGGCCAATCCTGCTTCGTCATCCAGACGCCGGACGGCAGCAAGACGGTGATTACCGACCCGCCTAATTTAGCGGGCTACACGCTTCCGGCCACGCCCGCCGACGTGGTCACGGTCAGCCATGACCACAGCGACCATAACTACACGGCCGGCGTGAAAGGAAACTTCACTCAGGTAAACGGCCGCTCTGTAACGGCCCGGCAGGAGGTAACCGCCGCCGGGCTTCCGTTCATCCTGATTCCCGGCTTCCACGACAACACGAATGGCTCCCAGCGCGGGCAGAACACCATGATCCGCTGGACGCAGAACGGCGTGACCATCGCGCACCTCGGCGACGTCGGCCAGGACAGCTTGACGGCCGCCCAGGCCGCCGATCTTGAGAAGCTGGACGTGCTGATCATTCCCGCCGGGGGTTTCTATACCATCGATGCCCAGAAGGCCGCGGCCTTCATCGCGCAATTGAAGCCGCGCGTGGCCATTCTCATGCACTTCCGCACGCCATTCGGCGGGCCGGCACAGCTTGTCACTTACCCGGACGTGGCCAAGCCGTTCCCCGACATCAAGTACGCGCCCGCCACGATGCTGATCGATAAGAGCACGCTGGACCCGACCGCGGCGCCGGCCGTTTACGTGATGGAGCCGGCGGCGGATGCCGCGGCGGTGAACGGCGCCAGCTTTGCCGCCGGGCAGCCGGTCGCGCCCGGTTCGCTGGCATCGCTGTTCGGCAGCTTTACCGGCTCGGTCACGGCTTCCGCCTCGTCGCTTCCCTTGTCCCGCAAGCTGGGCGAGACCGAACTGTTTGTGGCCAACAGCGCGGTTCCGTTGCTTTACGTGTCTCCGCTGCAGATCAATTTCCAAGCGCCGCGCCAGACGGCGACCAGCCAGGTGCTGGTCGAGGCGCGGGTCGCGGGAAAGACCATCGCCCGCGCCACCATGACGGTGATTCCCACGGCGCCGGGGCTCTTTGCCGTGTTGAACCAGGACAGCAAGCCCAACTCGGCAACCAACCCGGCCAAGCGCGGCCAGGTGCTGCAGATCTATGCCACCGGGCAGGGCGAGGTGTCGCCGGCGGTCGAGGACGGGGCCGCGCCCACCGCCGACAAGCTTTCGGTCACCGCCGCGACGCCCGCCGTCAGCATCGGCGGCAAGGGCGCCGCCGTGCAATTCAGCGGACTGGCGCCCGGCTTCGTCGGTGTCTGGCAGCTCAACGTCGCGATCCCCGACGACGCGCCCACGGGCAACACCGTTCTGCTGGCCGTCATCTGGGCCCTCACCAGCAACACGCTCCAGATCGCAATCACACAATAAGAACCCGGGAATAGGACGCAGATGAACGCAGAGACACGCAGATCGGAGCGTGGCACCGCCCTGGCGCGCGGTGCTCGGTCGAGCGTTGCCGGCGGGACGTTGCGGTACAATCTGCGTTCATCTGCGTGTATCTGCGTCCCATTCCTGTTCTGATAGACTAGCCCTTCCACATGTCCTTCCTGGACGGCACACAGATCGAGATTCTCCGGCCGGGGGCCACGGCGGCCCGCGCCCGCTTTGCGCTATTCGACTTCGACGGCACCGTCTCCCTGATCCGCTCCGGCTGGGAGCAGGTCATGGTGCCGATGTTCGTGGAGATTCTCGCGGAACTGAAGACGGGCGAAAGCGAAGCTGAATTGCACGACGCCGTGCGCGAGTGGGTGTACCGGCTCACCGGAAAACAAACCATTTACCAGATGATCGAGTTGGCCGAGCAGGTGAAGCGGCGCGGCGGCCGGCCGCTGGAGCCGCTCGAGTACAAGCGCCTGTACCACGACCGGCTTTGGCGCCACATCCGCGGCCGGGTCGAGGGTCTGCGCGGCGGCGCCATCCCGCCCGAGCGTTTGACCGTTCCCGGCGCACGGGCCATGATCGAGGCCTTGCGCGCCCGCGGGCTTCGCCTCTACCTGGCCAGCGGCACCGACGAGATATACACGGTCGATGAGGCGCGCCTGCTGGGCGTGGCCGAATTCTTCGACGGCGGCATCCGCGGCGCCATCGACGATTACAGAAGTTTTTCCAAGCGTATCCTGATCCAGCGGCTGATTGCCGAGCAGGGCATGAAGCCGGGCGAGCTGCTGGCCTTCGGCGACGGTTACGTGGAGATCGAAAATGCGCGGGAGGCCGGCGGCCTCGCCGTCGGCGTGGCCACCGACGAGCCGGACTGCCTGCGCGTCAACGAATGGAAGCGCAACCGGCTGGTGAACGGGGGCGCCGACGTTATCATTCCCAATTTCCTGGAAGCCGGCCGCCTGCTGGAGTGGCTGTTCAATTGCGGATCTCGGATTGCGGATTGCGGATTTCGGCCAGCTTGAAATCCGCAATCCGAAATCCGCAATCCGAAATTGCAGCGTGGGGCATTGCGATGACCCGTTATCCCGTGTTCGACCGCACGCGCCTCCGGCTTCGGCCGCTGAGTGAGCGAACCAACGACCTGGATGTTTCTTACTGGCTGGAGCTGGACGCGCCGGCCCCGCCCTTCGCGCACCCCGACCTGCCCGCGCTGGCCGCCCGCATGGCGGGTGCCCGGCAAGGCAGCCGCCCCGTGATCCTGATGATGGGGGCGCACGTGATCCGCACCGGCGTCTCGCGCCACATCATCGACCTGATGGAGCGGCGCGCGATCACCCACGTAGCTATGAACGGCGCAGGAGCCATCCACGAATACGAGCTGGCGCGGATCGGCGCGACCACCGAAAGCGTCGCCCGCTACATTGGCTCCGGCGAGTTCGGCTTGTGGCGGGAAACCGGCCTGCTGAACGAGTGGATCGCCGAAGCCGCGCAATGCTCCGCCGGCATGGGCGAAACCATCGGCCGGAAGCTGCTGGAGAGCGATTTCCCGTACAGGGATCTGACCGTGCTGGCGGCCGGCTCCCGCCTCGGCATCCCGATTACGATTCATGCCGGCATCGGCTACGACATCATCCACCAGCATCCGAACTGCGACGGAGCGGCCCTGGGCGCCGCCAGCTACACCGATTTCCTGATCTTCACCCGCGCGGTCGAGCAACTGGAGGGCGGCGTTCTGCTGAATTTCGGCAGCGCCGTGATGGGCCCCGAAGTTTACTTGAAGGCGCTGGCCATGGCCCGCAACGTGGCCGTCCAGGAAGGCCGGGAAATCCGCCATTTTGCTACGGCGGTGTTCGATCTGCGCGACGTCCCGGGCGACTTCCGCTGCGAGGCGCCGAAGAGCGACGCGAACTACTACTTCCGGCCGTACAAGACGATCCTGGTGCGCACGGTGGCCGAGGGCGGCGAAAGCTTCTATTTCCGCGGCGACCACCGCGCCACGCTGCCGGCGTTGCGACAACTGATACTGAAAGCCGAATCTGCGTAATCTGCGAAATCTGCGGATAGGACTCTTCACATGAAACAACCAACCGAGCTCACTCGGCGCGGATTTGTTGGACTGGCGGCCGGACCATGGCTGATCACACGAAGCAGCGCCGACAGCACGCAGCAGGCAAAAACGAACGGCGCCCCGCCCAACATCCTGCTGATCATGGCCGACCAGATGACGCCGTTCATGACTGCGCCATACGGCCAGCGCGTGGCCCGCACGCCCAACCTCGATCGGCTGGCTCGAAACGGCACGGTGCTGGAGAACGCTTACTGCAACAGCCCGCTGTGCGTGCCCAGCCGCACCTCGATGTTCACCGGCCGGCTGCCGGCGGGCATCGAAAGCTACGACAACGCTTCGGAGTTCGCCGCCCATCGGCCAACCTTCGTGCATTACCTGCGGCGGGCCGGGTACCGCACCGTGGTTGCCGGCAAGTGCCATTTCATCGGCCCCGATCAATTGCACGGCTTCGACGAGCGGCTCACCCCCTGCATCTTCCCCGCCGACATGACCATGCTGCCCGACTGGCGCCGCGGGCCGGTTTACAACAAGGGCACCTCGATCCAGTCCATGCTGCGCATGCTGGGCCCGTCGAAGACCACCAGGCAGATCGAGTTCGACGAGAATGTGTTCCAGCGGTCGATGGCCCGCCTGCGCGAGTATGGGCTGGGCAAGCGGGAGCAGCCGCTGTTCCTGAACATTTCCTTCACGCACCCCCACGACCCCTTCACCACCACCCAGGAGTTTCTCGATCGGTACAAGGACGCGGCCATCCCCATGCCCGCCGACTATGGCGATATCCGGCGCCTCAGCCCGACCTACGAGTGGTTCATCATCCATCACGGGCTGGACAAGGAAACGCTGCCGCCGGAGAAGATTCGCGAGGCGCGGCGGAATTACCTGGGAATGATCTCCTGGGTGGATGACAAGGTGGGCCGCATCCTGGATGAACTGGCGCGTCTGGGCATGGACCGCGACACCGTCGTCATTTTCACCAGCGACCATGGCGAGATGCTGGGCGAGCACGGCCAGTGGTCGAAGCGGCTGATGCTGGAATGGTCGAGCCGCGTCCCGCTGATTGTTTCCGGAACGGACCGCGTCCCGGCGGGCAAGCGGGTTCCCGCGCCCGTTTCATTGCTCGACCTGTTCCCCACCCTGGCCGAATTGGCCGGCTCGCCGGTCGAGACTCAGGTCGATGGGAGAAGCCTGCTGCCGCTCCTGGCGGGCGCTGAGGATGGCTCTCAGCGGGAGGTGGTCGCCGAATACCTTGGGGAAGGCCCCATCGAGCCCATTCGCATGGTGCGCCAGGGCAGCCACAAGTACATCACCGTGAACGGCTACGCGCCACAGCTTTTCGACCTGGCGAAAGACCCGAATGAAACCGCGAACCTGGCGGGCAATCGCCAGTACGCCCCCATCGAAAAGCGGCTGCGGGCGCGGGCCGAGCAGGATTGGGACGGCCCGGCGCTGAAGCGGGCGGTGCTGGCCAGCCAGCGCGAGCGCGCCATTATCATGTCGCTGCGCGAGCACGGCGGCCGCCCCCGCTGGGATTACGAGCCGCCAAAACCGGCGTAAATGGGACGCAGATGAACGCAGATCGATCTGCGTATATCTGCGTTCCCGCCGCGGCGGGCGTCCCATTCAGAAGCCATGAACCGTAGAGACTTTCTTGCGTTGTTTGCTGCTGCTCCTTTTGTTTCGCACGTTCGCGCCGCGGAGCGTCTGAGGCTGTCGGAGTTCGAGCGGTCGCGTGTGCTGAAGGCCGCGCAGCGCTATCTGAAAGAGCCACCCGTTACCATCACCGCCTCGCACAGCCCGCGCAGC
>JAPKYU010000295.1 GCA_026394175.1 Acidobacteriota bacterium
TTTCAACGCCGTGCACGTGCCGCTGCAGGCGCCGGAGGAGGTCATCAAGAAGTACGACACCGGCCGGCGCAACCGCGACATCTACCTGGGCATGCTGGAGCGCGAGGACGTGGCGGTGGGACGGGTGCTCGATGAGTTGCAGCGCCGCGGCCTGGACCGCAATACTCTGCTGGTCTTCTTCTCCGACAACGGCGGCGCCCTCAACAATACTTCCAGCAACGGCGCGCTGCGCGATTACAAGCATAGCGTGTACGAGGGCGGGATCCGCGTCCCGTTCATGCTGAGCTGGCCGGGGCGGCTGCCGCAGGATGCCGTCTCGCGCGAGACGGTCATCTGCCTGGACGTGCTCCCCACGGTCTGCGCCGCGGCCGGCGTTCCGCTCCCCGCCGGCCGGATCTACGATGGGAAGGACATTCTGCCGGCGCTTGGCGGCAAAGCATCCGGTCCGCTGCACCCGGAGCTGTTCTGGGATGGCGACGACCTGAAGCGGGCCGTCCGCGCCGGCCGCTGGAAGCTGGTCGATAACGCCGGCAAGATCGAGCTGTTTGACCTCGAAGCGGACCTCGGCGAGAAAAACGATCTGGCCGCCGAGCGCCCGGACGTCGTCCAGCGGCTCCGCGCCTCGTTCGACAATTGGAGAAAACAGATGGCGCCCCGCATCCGCAAGCCAGGCCCCGGTGAGGCGGAGGAGGACGAGGGCGGGCGGCGGCCGGCCGGCGGCGCCCGCAAGAGAAAGAAAGGATAACGGGGCCCCCGAACGCTTCAAAGTAATACCTGAGAACGTGCTTGGAACCACCTGTTTCTAAATGCGTTATGGCCGGCGCCGGCTACTTTGCCGCATTCCACGCCGAAGCCTGGAATCGGCTCCCGGGGATGAACATTGCCGCGGTGGCCGACGCCGACGAAGCGCGCGCCCGCCAGTTCGCCGCGCGCTGGGGCATCCCGGCCGTTTACACCGGCGTCGCGGATATGGTGGCCCGCGAACGCCCCGCGTTTCTCGACATCGTGACCCCGCCGGCGACTCACCCGGCGCTAACGGGAATGGCCGCTGCCGCCGGGGTGAACGTCATCTGCCAGAAGGCGATGGCGCCCGCGCCCGAGCAATGCCTGGCGATGGTCGAGGTCTGCGAGAAGGCCGGGGTCCGTCTCCTGGTCCACGAAAACTGGCGCTGGCAGCCCTGGTATCGGGAGATCAAGCGCCTCCTCGATGTGGGCCGCTTCGGCCGGATCTTCTACCTGGGGTTCCGCCTGCGCTGTGGAGACGGCCGCGGCCCGCAGCCCTATCCGGCGCAGCCCTATTTCCGGGACATGGAGCGCCTGCTGGTCTACGAAACGCTCATCCATTTCCTGGACACGTTCCGCTTCCTCGCGGGCGAGTTGCGCTCGGTCTTCTGCCGGACGGCGCGGGTGAATCCCGTGATCCGCGGCGAAGATTGCGCGCTCATCCAAATGGTTTTCGGCTCGGGCGCGCAAGGCCTGATTGACGCCAACCGGATCAGCGGCGCGCCGCAGCCGGACCCGGCATTCGGCACGTTTCGCCTGGAGGGCGAGCGCGGCATGGTTCGGATGGCTCCCGACGGCCGCCTGTTCGTCACCGAACACGGGGGCCAGGAATCCGCGCACGACTATGCCATCCCGCAGCTCGGCTACCGCGGCGACAGCGTCCGGGCGTTCCAGGAGCACGCGCTGACCTGTCTGCACAGTGGGCAGCCGTGCGAGTCGGAAGGGCGCGAGTACTTGAAGACCATGGCCGCCATGGCGGCCTGCTACCAGTCGGCGGCCACCGGACAGGCGGTGGAGTTGGATGCCGGTCGCCGGCCATAGCGCCGGCCCGGCTCACTTTCGGCCGGCTGAGGCTTCGATGTAGGTCTTGAACTCGTTCGATTTGCCCGGCGGCGCAATTTCAAACTTCAGCGTCGCCTCGTTCGGTCCCTTCTGTGCATAGCTCAGCCGGTAACGCGGCAGCGCTGGAACCGCATCGCTTAAAAAGACCGCCGTCTGCCGGTCGGCAGCAACCGTGACCCGGTACTCGATCACGTGGCCCTCCATATCGAAGTAGATGGCGCGCAGCGACTTGTCCGCCGGGTCGTGATACACGTACATGAGATCGTCATGAGTGAATTCCGGCCGGTCTTTTGTCGCCGGATACTCGGCGTGATTCTTACGAACCAGGACGGTGGCGTTCAATTCCGGGCGAAACGAGAACCAGCCGCTGCCCTGGCCGGGTTGGCCGCTGCCGCCGCCCGTCCATTCGCCGATCAGGAACTCCAGCCCGCCCCAGGACGCGGCGGAGCGCTCCTGCTGGGCCACAGTGAGCGCCGCGAACAACAACCCAACAGCCGCCACGGCCAGCGCGCGTTTGATTCCAGTCTTGACTCCGGTCACCTTTGCACCTCAGGAGAGAATGTTGGGCCGCACACCCGGGTGCGGCCCTGCGTCCGGGCTTCTGGTATAGCATGGATTTGGAACTCTTGGCGGCTCGGCGGGTTTATCAGAATCAGAGATGGATAAGTGTGGGCAAAACGCAGATCGGGCCGGCCCGTTCGGGGCGCCGCGTTCGAGGCGCGCCTTTCTGGCTTCGGTGGCTTCCCTTCTGCCGGCGGGCCGCTTGCTGCACGGCGCGCAGGAACGGACCTTCTCCGCCGAGGTCAAGGTGGTGAACGTGCTGGCCACGGTGCGGAGCCGCAAGGGAGAGATCGTCCGCGACCTGAACCAGAACGATTTTCAGTTGGAGGAGGACGGCCGCCCGCAGACCATTCGCTATTTCTCCCGCGAAACGAACCTGCCCTTGACGCTTGGCCTGCTGGTGGACATCAGCGGAAGCCAGCGGCGCGTTCTGGGCCAGGAGCGCCCGGCCAGCTATCGCTTCCTGGACCAGGTGCTGGACGAGAAGAAGGACCTGGCCTTCCTGATCCAGTTCGAGAGGGAGGTGGAGCTGCTTCAGGATTTGACTTCCTCGCGCCGGGAATTGCGTGCGGCGCTGGCCTTGCTGCAGGCGCCGCAACCGCAGCGCGTGAACCCGCGCAACTTCCCTGCCCCGGGCGGCCGCCGTCAGGGCGGGACCTCGCTGTATGACGCGGTCCTGCTGGCCTCCGACGAGTTGATGAAGAAACAGGCGGGCCGCAAAGCCCTCATCGTGCTCTCCGACGGCGTGGACAACGCCAGCAAGGTGGGCGTCGCCGAGGCTCTCGAGGCCGCGCAGCGCGCCGACACGCTGATCTGCTCCATCCTGTTCTTCGACGAGGAAGCCTACCGGGTGCCGATGCGGCCCGGCCCGAGTATGGGCCGCCGCCGTGGTGGCTACCCGCAGCCCATGCCCACCCAGGCGCCGAACGGCAAGAGGATCCTGGAGCGGCTCTCCAAGTCCAGCGGCGGCGGCTTCTTCGAAGTCTCCAAGAAGCACCCGCTGGAAGAAACCTACGACCGCATTCAAGAGGAGCTGCGCAGCCAGTACAACCTGGGCTATTCGCCCGAGCGGCCGGACGCGCCGCCCGGATACCACAAGATCCGCCTGACAACCAGCCAGAAGGGCCTGGTCGTGCAGGCCCGCGAAGGCTACTACGCCGACCGCTGAATTGAACCACTAAGACACAAAGAACACGAAGATCACGAAGGAGCTTTTCTTTGTGGGCCTTTGTGTTCTTGGTGCCTTTGTGGTTCAATCCCTGGCGGCCTGGAAAGCTTTCTGCACTTCGTACCAGGAGCGCTTGCGCTGGCGGTCCTGCGTAACCAGTCCCTTGGCATTCGTATAGCTAATGACCGGGGGATGCAGGCGGCCGAAGGAACTGGGGTTCGGGAAATCGTTATAGAGCCAGATGATGGCCCCGGCCATGAAACCCCGCCGCGGCAGCGGCCGGGGCCAGCCGGGGGACGCCAGCGGAACAGCGACCCGGCATTCGCGTCGATTGCTCAGCGTTGGCCCGGGCCTTGAATCGCGTGCAGGACCTTCGATCCGGCGCCCCCGCTTCGCAGCGTGACGCGGCTCGCAAATGGTTCCAGCGCTCCCAGCAAGGTGGGGTCGCCTGCAGCGGCTGGGTCCAGATTGCGCACGGCGACGATCCCGTAGTCCCCCGGCATGATTCCTCTAATGACGAACTTCCCGTGGGCCGTCGTAGCCGCCACCTTGATTAGCCTGGGGCTGCTTTGCCAAGCGTCGGGCTGTGATGGGAACAGAACTACGGTTGCCGGCGTGCCAGTGCCGCTGTGGGAAACAACCGCTCCGCTGAATTCAGCGGCGTCAAGAGCGACCACGACGTGGACTTCCCGAATAAGATCTCCATCGGCGAAGTCCACCGCCTGATCCGCCACGTTCCTCCCCTTCAACAGAATCTCCTTCACGTAGTAGGACTCTGAGTTCAGCGAGGCTAAAAACCGGGCCGGTCCTGGCGGAATGCTGTAAATCGTAAATGTCGAATCATCGTTGATGCTGGCGTGGATCAGGCCTTGGGCGCCGGGCCCTCGCTGTGACTGCAAGCCAAGTCGAACCGCACGTGGACTGACAGGCCGCCTATTCCCTTGAAAGAGAATGCGCCCCTTCACCGTGGCGCCGTGGCCGGCGATAATGGTGAGATGCGCCGCATCGGAGCTCCCGAGGAAGACCGTGCTGGACGCCACCCATTTCTGCTGATTCTCGGCGCCCAGGACGGAGAGCCGGTAGGTGCCGGCCGGGAGCCGCCCAATGCGGAACGCCCCTTTCTCATCCGTGGTTGCCTGGCTCGCGTCCGCGCTCAGGAAAGTGGTCTCGCCGTCGTCGGTATCGCGCCGCGCCAGCACCCGCATCCTCCCCAGCGGTGAGCCTGACGCGGTGGCGACCCGGCCCGCGATGGGGAAGCCCGGCTGCACGCTCAATTTCAGCACGAGGCCCGTGACCGATCGCGCGTCGGCCACCTGAATATAGCTGGCGGCCCTGGGGCTCGTGGTGCCAGGGTAAAAAGTGTGGACGTACACCGTTGTTGAATCCGAACCTGCCGGGATTGCTCGCGACGTGGCACTCAGCAGATAGGACCCGGCAGGAACGCCTGGAATCGAAAAGCGGCCTCGCGCGTCCGTCCATACCTCACGCTCCGGTAGGAGCACGTTCTGGCTGGCCACCGGCCGGCGCTGGCTGAGGACGACCCTGGCATGGGTCAACGGGCGGCCGTCGGAGCCCAGAACCAGTCCCCCAACCGACCCCTGTCTCGTCATCCTCATCCGGATAGGCGGCATCTCCCCGTCCTTGACCGGGAAGATGGCCTGCCCGGCGACGGGATTGTAGGTCAGCGGCGAGTAGCCGGCGTGACGCGCGGTCAACACGTATCGGCCGGGAGGAACGCCGGTCAACTGGAACTGCCCGTTTTCATCCGTCTTCGCCCGCAGGCGCCCGCCGGGCGCCACGGGGATGGCGCGTAGCTCGATGACGGCGTTGGCGAGCGGCAGGTTTGTGTCCCCCGCCGTGACGCTCCCCTGCACGACTCCCTGCGCGCTCGCGACTGTGGCGGCGAGCACCACCAGGACCACTGCGGCTGACCAGCCCGGCAGGTATTCTCGAAGCATGCTATCGGATTCCATCATCTTGCGCCTCCGTCAGGGCTGCTGTTACTACTCGCCCGTGGCTTCTCGGATTTCTCTGGTGCCCCCTGCGTATTCATAATAGCGGCGCCCTTGGCGGCCTGGAGCGCCTCCTCGATCGCGGCATGCAACTGCGCCGCGGACTGGAGAACCGGCAGCGGCTTCCCGTTGAGAAATACGGTCGGCGTGCCTCGGACTTGCGCGGACGCCCCCAGGCGCTGGTCCTTGCGGACCGCTTCGAGGGCTTGCCCCGTTTCGACGCAACCCTCGTATGCGGGCAGGTCGAGTCCCGTTGTGCTTTGTGCATAGTCCTGCAATTTGTCCTTCACGTTGCCTGGGTTGATGGATGCCTGATCGGCAAAGATACTGTCATGGAGCTTCCAGAACGCAGCCGGGGACTGAACCGCCGCGCAGGCGGCCGCTTCGGCGGCGGCTTGCGCCCATGGGTGTATCGACGACAAAGGGAAGTGGCGGTACACGACCCGTAATTGATTGGTTTTGAACCGCGCCGTTTCCGCCTTGAGCCATTCGGCGAATCGCTTGCAGTAGGCGCACTGGAAGTCGGAAAACACGACCAGTGTAACCGGCGCCTCGGGCGGGCCCGCTGCCGCCGATGCGCCATCGCTCAGCGTGGCGGGTGCCATCTCCCGCGGTCCCACTGGCCGAGGGGCGGCGGCCTCCGCCGCCGACAAACCGTCTGCCCGGATGTCGGTCAAGTCGCGCGTCAGAAACCGCAGATCCGGAGTCAGATACAGCGGCAGCGCATACACACGCTGTCCACTCTGAACCTCGAAGATCAGCCGGTGATAGCAGGTGCCGGATACCAGGGAGTCGTCGATGAGCTGGACGGTTGCAGCGGGGTCGGATTGGTATCGGGCGCGCACCCGCGCGGCCAGAGTTGCCTTGAAGGAAGCCTGCAACACCGGGCAGCGCTTTTCACCCTGCTCCTGAGCCCGGTTCTCTCCCTGAGCAATTGCTATTAGAGTGAAGGCGGCAATGGCAAACCGGAGCGCGCTACTCGCGTCACTCATGGATTCCCCCTGGCCGGGCGGCGGTCTTTGTGGAGCGTTGGTGTCCCGCCGTGCCCGGGGGTTGCGCGGGTTGTTGACGCCGCCCGGGCGCAAACCTCCCGCCCGGCCCTGCTGGAACAGGCGAGCTGCAAGGATCGTAGCAGGAACCGTCGCCTTGGACAGCCCCGCAGGTCCCGCAACTCCGCCCCTGGTTCGGCGCACGGGCGGCGTGGGCTGGGGGCGAGGCATCATAGCCGCCGCAGGGATCGTCGCAGGAGCCGCTACATTGGATGGTTCCGCAGCTCCCACAACTCGATCCCTCATTTGAATCGCAGCCGCCGCACGGATCGTCGCAACTGGCATCGCACTGGACGCTTCCGCAGTTCCCGCAGCCGTATCCCGCGCTTGAGTCACAGTCGCCACCGCCGCCACCGCCGCCGCAAGGATCGTAGCAGGCGCCGTCACACTCGACGTTCCCGCAGCCTCCACAGCCCTGTCCGGCGCTCGGATCGCAGCCGCCACCGCCGCCGCAAGAATCGTAGCAACTGCCGTCACACTGGACGCTGCCGCAGCTCCCGCAGCCATCGCCCTGGTTCGACACGCAGGCGCAGGGGTCGTCGCAATTGCCGTCGCACTGGACCGTCCCGCAGTTCCCGCAGCTTCCCCCCTGGTACGACACGCAGGCGCAGGGGTCGTCGCAACTGCCATCGCACTGGACGGTCCCGCAGTTCCCGCAGCCGGTTCCCTCGTTTGAATCGCAGGCGCAGGGATCGTCGCAATTCCCGTCGCATTGGACGGTCCCGCAGTTCCCGCAGCTTCCCCCCTGGCTCGACACGCAGGCGCAGGGGTCGTCGCAATTGCCGTCGCACTGGACAGTCCCGCAGTTCCCACAGCTTCCCCCCTGGTACGACACGCAGGCGCAGGGGTCGTCGCAACTGCCGTCGCACTGGACGGTTCCGCAGCTCCCGCAGCCGGTTCCCTCGTTTGAATCGCAGGCGCACGGATCGTCGCAACTGCCATCGCACTGGACGGTCCCGCAGTTCCCGCAGCTTCCCCCCTGGTACGACGCGCAGGCGCAGGGGTCGTCGCAATTGCCGTCGCACTGGACGGTTCCGCAGTTCCCGCAGGCTTCCCCGGCGCTGGAACTGCAGTCGGCCTCCATGTATGCGTAGCAGTAGCCGTCATCGCCGCAGTACTCGTCTTCGTAGCAGTCCCAGTCGTCCCGGCACCCGCCCTCGCCCCCGCCGCCACCGCCCCCACCACCGCCGCCACCCCCGCCGCCACCTCCACCTTCGCAGTACCCGGTGCTGGTGTTACACGTTGCCGGTGACGTGCAGTTATCCACACATGTCCCGTTGTCGCACCTCTGGCAGGCAGCGCAGCCGCTCGGACAGGTGCACGTGTGGCTGACGTCTGCCCTGTTAGACTGCACGTCGATACAGGTGAAGGACTCGACAATGGGATATGGCAGCGACGGCGGTGCTCCCTGGCAAGGAGAGAGATT
>JAPKYU010000389.1 GCA_026394175.1 Acidobacteriota bacterium
GGTGCTCGTGGCTCCACAATTCAGGGAAGCTTGCATGATCGGCCAGACCATTTCCCATTACCGCGTCCTCGAAAAGCTTGGGGGCGGCGGGATGGGTGTTGTCTACAAGGCCGAGGACACCAAGCTCGGCCGGCAGGTGGCGTTGAAGTTCCTGCCCGAAGAGCTTTCCCGCGATAAGCACGCACTGGAACGCTTTCAGCGCGAGGCCCGCGCTGCGTCGGCCCTGAACCATCCCAACATCTGCACGATTCACGACATCGATGAAGCCGACGGCCGGCACTTCATCGCTATGGAACTGCTGGAAGGCAAGACGCTGAAGCACCGCATCGCCAGCCGGCCGCTGCCGACCGATGAGTTGCTGGAGCTGGGTATCGAGATCGCCGACGCGCTGGATGCGGCACACAAGAAGGGCATCATCCATCGCGACATTAAGCCGGCGAACATTTTTGTGACCGAGCGCGGCCGGGCGAAAATCCTGGACTTCGGGCTGGCCAAGCTGCTGCCTGCGCCGGCAGTGGGCGCGGCGGGTGTAGCCGAGGGACCGACCCTCGCGGCCTCGGAAGAGCACCTCACCAGTCCAGGCGTGGCGATGGGGACGGTGGCGTACATGTCGCCGGAACAGGCGCGGGGCGAGGAACTGGACACCCGCACCGACCTGTTCAGCTTCGGCGCGGTCCTGTATGAGATGGCCACCGGCCGACAGGCATTTTCCGGCGTCACCACCGCGGTTATCTTCCATGCCATTCTGGAGCGCGCGCCGGTCCCACTGACTCAATTGAATGCCGGCCAGCCAAAGGCCCTGGAGGGAATCGTCGGCAAGGCGCTGGAGAAAGATCGCCGCCTCCGCTACCAGACGGCCTCGGACCTGCTGGCCGACCTGAAGCGGCTGAAGCGCGACACCGATTCGGACCGCACGCCGGCGGCGCCTTCCAAGCCCTCGACAGCAGAGGTATCCCGGAAGGCCGCCGCCGGCAAGGCCATCGACTCGCTGGCCGTGCTTCCTTTTCTCAACGTCAGCGGTGACCCGGAAATCGAGTACCTGAGCGACGGCATCACCGAGAGCATCATCAACAACCTGGCACAGTTGCCGGGGCTGCGGGTGGTCCCCCGTTCCACCGTATTCCACTACAAGGGCCCGCAGGCGGAGCCGCAGCGGGTCGGGCGCGAGCTGAACGTTCGGGTGGTGCTCTCGGGGCGCGTGCTGCAGCGCGGCGACAGCCTGGTGGTCAAGGCGGAGCTGATCGACGTGGTCAACGAATCGCAGATCTGGGGCGAGAACTACAGCCGGAAGCTGGCCGACATCTTCGCCGTCGAGGAGGAGATCGCCCGGGAGATTTCCGGCAAGCTGCAGCTTCGCCTGACCAGCGCGCAGAAGAAGCGGCTGGCCAAGCGGCACACCGAAAGCACCGCGGCCTACCAGCTTTATCTCAAGGGCCGGCAACTGTGGAACCAGCGCGGGAAAGGCATGGTTACGGCCATCAGCTACTTCGAGCAGGCGCTGGCTGCCGATCCGCAGTATGCTCTGGCCTATACCGGCCTGGCCGACAGTTACGGCCTGCTTGCCTTCTTCTGCTATCTTCCGCCCAGGCAGGCATTCCCAAAAGCCAGGGCGGCCGCCACCCGTGCGCTGGAGATCGATGACCGCCTCGGGGAAGCACATAGTTCTCTGGGATACGTCCACATGATGCACGACTGGGACCTGGCAGCCGCCGAGCGCGAGTTTCAGCGCGCCGTTCAGCTCAACCCCAACCACGTGCCGGCGCACTACTGGTACGCGACCCTGTTGCTGCGGATGGGCCGGGCCGAGGAATGCCTGGCCCAGGATCGGCTGGCCGTGGAAATGGACCCGCTTTCGGCTATCACGCACACGCACCTGGCATGGATGCTGGAGGGCTTGGGACGCTCCGAGGAGGCGATACCGCCGCTGCGCGCCGCGCTGGAACTGAATCCCAATCACGCGCTCGCCCATGCCCTGCTCGGACAAGCTTACGGCACCCAGGCCAGATACGATGATGCTCTTGCACAGTTTCAGGCGGCAGCCATGCTCTGGGAGCGCAACCCCTGGGTATTGGGCATGTTCGGGTATGCCTGCGCCCAGGCAGGCCGCAGGGATGAGGCTCTGAAGCTGCTGGCCGAACTGGAGGAGAAAGCCGCGCACCAGTATGTGCGGGGCACCTCGTTCGCGCTTCTCCATCATGCCCTTGGCGAGCAGGAGCGGGCGCTGGAATGGCTGGAGAAGGCTTACGAAGAGCGTGACGTCTGGTTCGTTTTCCTGCCGGTGGATCCGGCCTTCGCCCCGCTTCTCGCGCATCCCCGCGCCGCCGCCCTCTGGCGCCGCGCCGGTCTCTGAATCAGGCCGGATCCAGATTCGGCGGGTAGCCGAGGAAAAGACTTATGCCAAACACCATGCAGCGTATCTGTTTCATTCTCCACGTCAAGAAGGACCGGCTGGAGGAATACAAGGAGCGCCACACCAAAGTCTGGCCGGAAATGCTCGAGGCGCTTCGCGAAACCGGCTGGCACAATTACTCGCTGTTCCTCCGCGATAACGGGATGCTGATCGGCTACGTGGAGACGCCCGACTTCCGGAAGGCGCTGGCCGGAATGGCGGCCAAGGAAGTCAACGACCGCTGGCAGCGCGAAATGAAGGAGTTCTTCGAGGATCCGGAGGGACGGCCCGCCGACCGGCAGATGGAGCCGCTGCCGGAGGTGTTCCACCTGGATTGAGGCCGTAGCCGCAGGTTTCGCCCATTGCACGGATTATCCGTGAAATCTGCGCAATCTGCGGCTAAACCCCTTTCGCTTCACCTTAGCCCTTTGGCTGGTATAACATAACGCCTGGCGTGCCTGTTGGCGGGGAGCGCCGCCGGGCCAGCAACTCGGGGCTGTTTCCCGTGTTTATGTGGGTGGTGGCGGTTTCGTCACTTCATTCCCGAACAGGAGGCATACGACGTAATGATCACGGACGCGGAAATCCTGAAGGAAATCGCGAAGGCGCCCGTAAAGAAACGAGCCATAACCTGCTCGCAGGTATTGAACGAGGCCTATGATTACAGCCGGCCGAGTTCCTTTTCCCGGGGAATCAGAATCGATCTCAACGGCCTCATCATCCTGCTGATCTCCGGCACCGCGAGCGTAGACGAACACGGGCAAAGCGTCCATGTCGGTGATTTCCGCGAACAGACCCGGCGGACCTTCAACAACATTACCGGGCTCCTGGAATCGGAAGGGGCGACGTGGCACGATGTCGTGCGGACCACGTGCTACCTGCGCGACATCGACCGCGATTATGCCGCGTTCAATGAGGAGCGCACGGCCTTTTACCAGGAGCAGGAGCTGGATCCATTGCCGGCCTCGACCGGGATCCAGTCCAAGCTTTGCCGCCCGGAACTGCTGGTCGAAATCGAGGCCATCGCCATGTTCACCGTTCCGAAGACCTCGGAGAACTCGGCCGAATAAAAACCGGCTGTAGGCTGTAGGCTGCGGGCTCGGGCCTACAGCTTGCAGCCGAGAGCCCACAGCCTACGGTCCACAGCCGGGTCTTCCTGCAGCGAGGCGCATGATGGGCCGAGCTAAGAGCATTCCTTCCTTCGTGCTCGCCCTTGGTGTGGCGTTGGCATTCTCCTGCCCGGCCGCCGCAGCCCCGAAACAGCCGAAAGAAAAACCAGGCGCCGAGAAAGCGGCGCCGGCAAAAAAGGCCGCGGCCAAAGCCAAGGTCGAGGCCATCCAGGTGGAGCCCGCCAAGGTACTGCTCAGCGGCAAATGGGCGGTGCAGCGGCTGGGCGTGATGGGAAGGCTCTCGGACGGCACGCTGCGCGACCTCACCTCCGGCGCGCGCTTCAAGTCGGCGGGCGGCAAGATCGCGGCGGTCAGCAAGGCCGGCGTGGTCACGCCCGTTTCCGACGGCAGCACCAGAATCTCGGTTTCGGTGGAGGGGGCAAAGAAGAGCGCCACCGTGCCGGTGACGGTCAAGGATGCGCAGAACGCCGCGGCCTCCTTCCTCAATCACGTGCGTCCGGCCATCAGCTCGCTGGGCTGCAATTCCGCGCCGTGCCACGGGGCGCAGAGCGGCAAGGGCGGCCTCAAGCTGTCGCTGTTCGGCGGCGAGCCGGAGTCCGACTACGAGGCCCTGACCAGGTCGGCCGCCGGCCGCCGCATCAACCGCGTGGAACCGGCCAGGAGCCTGCTGCTGATGAAGGCCACCGGCCAGATTCCCCACCAGGGCGGCCAGACGCTGCCGCCGGACTCCTCTGCTTACCAGATGCTGCTTTCCTGGCTGGCCCGCGGAGCGCCCTGGGGCGATCCGAAGGAGCCGCAGGTCGTCTCCATCAAGCTCTTCCCCGAACAGCCCGCGCTGCACCAGGGCGACACCCAGCAACTGCTGGCCACCGCGGTGTTCTCCGACGGCAGCCTGAGGGACGTGACGCAGGATGCCGCCTACCAATCGTCCGACACGAAAGTGGCCGGCGTGGCCGCCGGCGGCAGGCTGAAGGCCGAAGGCCTGGGCGAATCCGCCATCGTGGTCAGTTACCTGCGCCAGGCGGCGGTGACCCGCGTGCTGGTGCCGCAGCCGCTGCCGGAGCCGTTCCCCAAGCTGCCGGCCAACAACAAGATCGACGAGCTGGTGTACGTTAAGCTGAAATCGCTGGGCATACCCCCGTCCGCTCTTTGCGCCGACGCCGAGTTTCTCCGCCGCGTGTATCTGGATGCGATCGGCATGCTCCCCACCCCGGAGGAGGCGCGCGCGTTCCTGGCCGACAGCGACCCGCGGAAGCGAAGCAGGCTGATTGACCGGCTGCTGGAGCGCGACGAATTTGCCGACTTCTGGGCCATCAAGTGGGGCGATCTGCTGCGCATCAAGAGCGAATACCCGGTGCGCGTGTGGCCCAAAGCGGTGGCCGTCTATTACCGCTGGGTGCGGCAGAGCATCGCCGAGAACAAGCCCTACGACCAGTTCGCGCGCGAGTTGCTCACGGCCAGCGGCAGCAATTTCCGCAGCGGTCCGGCCAATTTCTTCCGGGCGGTGCCGAGCAAGGACCCGCGCACGCTGGGAGAAACGACGGCGCTGATCTTCATGGGGGCGCGGGTGGGATGCGCCCGCTGCCACGGCCACCCCACCGAGCGCTGGACTCTGGACGACGATCTGGGCATGGGCGCCTTCTTTGCCAGGCTGAATTACAAAGGGACCTCGGAGTGGAAAGAGGAAATCGTGTTCCCCGATCCCCGGCGGGTCCTTCGCCACCCCAGGACCCGGGAGATTGTCAAGCCAACGCTTCTGGGCGGGCAGGTCGTGGAGGTGGGCAGGGAGGAAGACCCGCGTCCCAAGTTCGCCGACTGGCTCACCGCGCCGCAGAACCCCTGGTTCGCCGCCAATATCGTCAACCGCATCTGGTTCTGGTTGCTGGGCAGAGGAATCGTGCACGAGCCGGACGACCTGCGGCCCACCAATCCGCCCGAGAACCCCGAGCTGCTGGCTTACCTGGAGAAGGAGCTGCTCGCCCAGCGTTACGACCTGAAGCACATCTTCCGGCTGATTCTGAATTCGCGGATCTATCAACTGTCGTCCACGCCGAACCAGTACAACGCCGGGGACACCAGGCATTTCTCGCACTACGCGGTGAAGCGCCTGACCGCCGAGCAGTTGCTGGACGCCATCTCGCAGGTCACCGAGACGTCGGAGAGGTTCCGCAGCATCATTCCGGAGCCCTTCTCGTTCTGGCCGCAGGGATACCGCGCCTCGCAGATTTCCGACGGCAACACCGAGTGCTCCTTCCTCGACATGTTCGGACGGCCCCCGCGCGATACGCCCTACGAACTGGAGCGGAACTCGGAGATCTCCCTGCGGCAGGCCCTCTACTTCCTTAACTCCGAGCAACTGGAGGGCAAGATTGCCGGCAGCCCGCGCATTAAGCGCCTGCTTCAAGGCAACCGGCGCGATGAGGATACGATCGAGGAACTGTACCTGATTACGCTCTCGCGCTTCCCGACGGCCGAAGAAAAGCGCACACTGCTGGATTACCTGGCCAAGAACAAGAATGCGCGCGGCCAGGCGGTGCAGGATATGGTGTGGGCCGTGATGAACGCGAAGGAGTTTGTGTTTAACCATTGAGACGGCTGTAGGCTGTAGGCCGTGGGTCAGAGCAGATGATCGGCCCGCCTACGGCCCACAGCCCACAGCCTAGCGAGGTTGCCATGGTGGACATCGAAGGCCGAAGAGCAACGTGGAGCGGCGAGGACGGCAGCCGTCGTTCGTTCCTCCGGGTGGGCGCGGCCGGCGCGATTGGACTGAGCCTGCCGGAATGGTTGCAGTTGAAAGCCCAGGGGAGAGCGACCGAAGGCAAGGCCAAGTCGGTGATCCAGCTCTGGATGGCCGGCGGCCCGCCCCAGACCGACACCTTCGACCCCAAGCCGGAAGCCGGCGAAGACTTCTCCGGGCCGCTGCGCCGCGCCATCAACACCACCGTGCAGGGTACCCGCGTTGGCGAGTTGCTGCCGCTGCTGGCCAAGCAGGCGGATAAGTACACCATCATCCGCAGCATGACCCACAACAACAACAGCCACGAGACGGCGGCCTACATCATGCAGACGGGCACTATGCCCGCGGCCGAACTCGCCTATCCGGCGGTCGGCGCCATCGTGGCTTTCAAGAAGGGCGAAGCGGGTTACCAGGGAAGCCTTCCGCCCTATATCACCCTCACCAATCCCCTGGGACGGTTCTCCGAAGCGGGGTTCCTCGGCAACAATTACAAGACGTTTGCCCCCGGCGGCGACCCGAGCTCGAGTCAGTTCCGCGTTCAGGGATTCATTCCTCCGCGCGGCATGACCGCGCAGCGCATCCAGGAACGCCGCTCGCTGCTGGAGGCCGTCGATGCGCTCGGCAGGCAGGCCGAGAAGCAGGAACCGCTGCGGGCCATGCAGGCCTACCAGGAGAAGGCTTACGGCCTCATCCTGGGCGATGCCCGAAAGGCCTTCGATTTGTCCGAGGAGAAGGAAGAGCCGCGGAAAAAGTATGGGGCCAACGCCTTCGGGCAGTCGTGCCTGTTGGCCCGCCGCCTGGTGGAACACGGCGTTCCCTTCATCACCGTCAACGACGGCGGCTGGGACACTCACCGCGGCAACTTCGAGACCATGCAGAGGAAGCTGCCCATCCTGGACGCCGCGTTCGCGGCGTTGCTCGAGGACCTGGCGCAGCGCGGGTTGCTGGAAACCACCATCGTCACCTGGTATGGCGAGTTCGGGCGGACACCGCGCGTGGCCCTCGAGCCGCCCTGGTTCGGCGGCCGGCATCACTACGGCAACTGCTTCTCGGCGGTCGTGGCCGGCGGCGGATTCAAGGGCGGCAAGCTGTTGGGGGCCAGCGATTACCGGGGTGAAAACGTCAGGGAGCGGCCCGTGTATCCGTGGGACCTGGCGGCCAGCATCTACAAGCTGCTGGGGATCGATCCGAACGGCCGCCTGCCACACCCCCAGGGCTGCGTGGCCTACGTCAGCCCGGTGGCCGGCGGCACGCTGCAGAGCGGCGGTATGCTCACCGAGATCATGTAGGAGCGGAGGCCTCATCACCAAGGCACAAAGCCACGAAGTCACAAAGAAAGACACCAGGAAGGCATATTCCGGCTTTTTGGTGTCTTGCCTTTGTGTCTTCGTGTCTTTGTGCCTTTGTGTTGAACCAACGTTCTCGCTGGCCGCCGGGAAAAAGAAGACCGCCCCGGTCGCTCCGGAGAAGCGCTCGTTCTCCATCCCGGTCAGCATCCCGAACCCGAATAATCCGCAGTCCACGCCCGGCGAATGCGTGGTGACCGCCGGCCCGGCGATCCCCATATCGGCTGTGGCCTTCGCCGCCGACAGCAAGCGGCTGTTTGTGGGCGGCTACAAGGAAGTGCTGGTCTGGGATCTGGAGGAAATCAAGCTCGCACAGCGGCTGGGGGCCGGCCAGTTGAGCGGCCAGGTCCGCGCCCTGGCCTTCAGCAAGGACGGCAAGAACCTGGCGGTGGCCGAGGGAACGCCCGGCGCTTCCGGGGCGGTGCGCCTGCTTGATATCGCCGGCGGCAAGATTGCGGCCACCTTCGGACAGGCCAAGGACGAATTCATCTCGCTGGCCTTTAGTCCCGACGGGAAGTTGCTGGCTGCCGGCGGCTCCGACGGCGCGGTCCGCGTGTGGAACAGCGACGATCAAAAGCTGGTGAAGGAACTGAAGGGGCATGGCGATTGGGTTTCGGGCATCGCCTTCAGCCCGGACGGCAGGTTCCTGGCCAGCGGCAGCATCGACCGGACGGTGCAAGTCTGGGAGGCCGGCGCCTGGAATCCCATCGTGAAGCTGCCGCAACCCTCCACGGAGAGCGTGCACGGACTGGCGTTCAGCCCCAATAGCGAGTTTCTGGCCATTGCCGTGGGCGGCGCCGAAGAACGCGCCATCCGGATCTGGAGAACCGCAAGCGTCGAGGAATCGAGGGAATCGCCTACCAACCGGGCGCCGAGACGAGAGGCCGTCCGGCAAACCCGGCCCATCGATACCGGGGCGTGTTCGGCGCTGGGCGTGGTCTGGGGTCCGCCGCCTGCGGGCGCTCCCGCGAACGCCGCCGCCGGACGGATGTTTGTCCCGTGCACCGACAAGTCGGTGA
Organism: Acidobacteriota bacterium; assembly: GCA_026394175.1. Lineage (GTDB taxonomy): Bacteria > Acidobacteriota > Terriglobia > JAJPHL01 > JAPKYU01 > JAPKYU01. The sequence continues at coordinate 8,622 of JAPKYU010000389.1, forward strand.
GGGCGCTGGGCCCCAATGGCGCCACGCTCGGCAACCTCGCCGGCCATACCGATTGGGTTTATTCGGTGGCCGCCAGCCCCGACGGCGCCAGGATCGCTTCGGGCAGCGGCGACGGCGCCGTGCGGCTGTGGACCGCCGGAGACGCCCGCTTGCTCGCCACACTCGTTCAGCTTGCTCCGGCCACCGACCGCTGGGCCATTGTCACGCCGCGCGGCTTTTTCGCCACCTCCGCCGCCGATTCCCTGCAGTGGAAAACGGCGGATTCGAAGGCGGTGTCCGCGGACCTGGTGGCGCGGCTGGAAAGCCCCGAATCGGTGCGGGAAGTGCTGAAGTCGCCTACCGGCAAGATCCCGCTGCCTCCGCCGCGCAAGGTGACCCAGGAACAGAAGGCGGAAGGGCGCAAGAAGTTATGAGTTATGAGTTATGAATTACGAGCTACGAGTTACAAGCGGTCTGCACGCAACTCTTGACTCTTAACTCATAACTCTTAACTCATCATTTGGGTCTCAAGCCATGAAGCGAGGCGGTTTCGTCGGAATCATTATCGTGGTGCTGCTCCTGCTGCTGTCTCTGGCCGCGCACCTGTCGGGCCAGGCGGCCCAAAAGGCTCAGCCTCCCAGATTCCTGGAACCGCCGCAGCCGTTCATCGCCTACATCTTTCCGGCCGGCGGGCAGCGGGGCCAGACCGTCGAGATCGACGCCAGCGGAACCAACCTGGTCAGCATCGACAAGCCGGGGGAGAACGCCGTTCGTGTCACCGGCGAAGGTGTGACGGCCCGCGTCATCGAAGCCAAGGAGCCGAACAAGGCCCGCGTCGCCGTCGCCATCGCTCCCAACGCCGACCTGGGCGAGCGGGAGATCCGGTTCTTGAACCCCGGCGGCATCTCCAACCGCTTCCGCTTCTTCGTCGGCCAGCTTCCGGAGATCAAGGAAGTCGAGCCGAATTCGGAAAAGGACAAACCGCAGCGCATCGCCGCTTTGCCCGTGGTGGTGAACGGCCAGATCACGGAAGGCGACCGCGATTACTTCCGCTTCAGCGCCAAGGCCGGGCAAACCATTGTGTTCGCGGTCCAGGCCAGACGGATTCTGCCCTATATCGCCGACGCCGTGCCCGGCTGGTTGGATGCCTGCCTGGCGCTGTACGACTCGAACGGCAAAGAGCTGAAGTACGCCGACGATTTCCGGTTCAACCCCGATCCGCTGATGTTCTTCAATGTCCCCAGGGACGGGGAGTACACGCTCGAGATCCGGGACATCATCTACCGGGGGCGCGGCGATTTCGTGTACCGGCTGACGATGGGCGAGTTGCCGTACCTCACCCACGTTTTCCCGCTGGGCGGGGCGCCGAACTCGGAAACGCCGGTGGAGTTGTACGGCGTCAACCTGTCCGCGCAGCGCCTCAACTTCAAGATGGCGCCCGATGCGCCGCGGGTGAACTACGTCAGCGTCACCCGCAACGGCCTGGCCTCCAACAGCCTGCCCTTCGCCGCCGGCCATTACCGCGAAGTCCGCGAGGCCGAGCCCAACGATTCGCTGGAGCGCGCGCAACGAGCGGAGCCGCCCTGCATCATCAATGGGCGAATCCAGAAGCCCGGCGATGCCGATTATTTCGTATTCAGCGCGCCGAAATCGGGGCAGAGGCTGGTGTTCGAGGTGCAGGCGCGGCGGCTGGATTCCCCGCTGGATTCCATCATTACGCTGTTCAATCCCCGGGGCGACCCGGTGGCGGAAAACGACGACTGGGTGGACCCGCTGGAGCCGCTCATCACCCACCACGCCGATTCGCGCCTGGTGTTTACCTTCCCGTCCTCGGGGCCGGCCGCCGGCCAGTACGTGATCCGGCTCCGGGATGCGCAGGGCAACGGCGGAGAGGAACATGCCTATCGGTTGATCATTGCGCCGCCGCAGCCCGATTTCGTGCTGCGCATCACCCCCGACAACTTCCGCGTCGGCCAGGGCGATAACACCGGCCCGACCGTCACCGCCGTAAAGCTGGACGTCTTCGACGGCGAAATCGATCTTTCGTCCGAAGGCCTGCCAAAGGGATTCGTAACCAGTGAAGCGCGCATCCCGCCGGGGCAGACCGAAGCGCGGCTGACGCTGACCGCCCCGCCGGACGCCGAAATCGGTGTGCTCTCGCCGGGCATTGTCGGCAAGGCCGCCATCGACAACGCGACGGTCACCCGCAAAGCCATAGCCACCGAGTTGGTGATGCAGGCCTTTGCCTGGACCTATAACGTGCCTGCCAGGCAGCTTTTCCTGGCCGTGCTGCACCCCACGGCGTACAAGCTGTCGGCCGAAGTTCCCTCCAAGGT
>JAPKYU010000137.1 GCA_026394175.1 Acidobacteriota bacterium
GGCGCTCAAAGCCGCTGGAAAGCAGTGACAAGTGATGAGTGACAAGTGACAGGCAAACAAGGTTCTTCGCTCGTCACTCGTCACTCGAGCTACTTGCACAATTCGAGGATCCGGACCTGGAGGCGGGCAAGCGCCGTAGGCGCGGCCGAAAATAGCCCAGCACTTCAGTGCTGGGAAAGTAAGCACCGCTGGTCGAGTCCCGTAGGGACGACTGAAAGCCTCACTGCTCGGGCGTTTCAGCCGTCCCTACGGGACTGGACGAATGTCTGTTTCCGTTCCCAGCACTGGAGTGCTGGGCTATTCTCAAATGTCCCTCCGGGACATCGCACGGGGCACAGGGCCGCATGAATTTTGCAAGTACCTCACTTGTCACTTCCTTTACCGTAGCTTTACCGAATCGTTACAAACGGGCCGCCCGGCACCCGGTGATATAATTCGCGCGACGCCGGGGGGCGCATTGTGCTGAGGTGGCTTCGGCAGTTGGCTCACCTGCCTCGCGACCGGGGCTTACTGGTCGTGTTCCTTGCCACCATCGTCTTTCCCAGCATTTTGCTTGCGGTTTTTGGGCTGCGGGCCTTGCGCCAGGAACGATGGCTGGTGGACCAGCAGATCCGCCAGCGCCTCGAACGCGCGACGGAAGCGGCTGCGCAGAGCCTCGAGCAGGAACTCAGCGAGTGGCAGAAGGAACTGGAACAGGTGGGCCAGCCACCGGTCAGGGAATCCCCCATGCTGCCGGAGCGCATTGGGCGCGCGGTGGGGGAGCCTGGCGCTGCGGCGCTGGTTGTTTACGACGGCCGTGAGTGGCGCGCTTCCCCGCCCGGGCAACTGCTTTATGCGGCGGCGCCCAAATGGGGCCCAGCAAGGCCGCCGGGGCGGCTCCCTGCAATTGCGGATGAGGCAATCCCCCGCGCCTTCGCCAAGGCCGAATCTCTTGAACTGGTCCAGAAGGACTACCCGAAGGCAATCGCCGTCTACCGGCAACAGCTAGGTGAAGTCCAAGGTCCAAGGTCCAAGGTCCAAGGTCTGCGGGCACACGAAGCTGCCATGGAGAACCAGCGGGCCCTCCTGCTGCACCGGCTGGGACGCACGTATTGGAAAGCAGGCCGATGGGAAGAAGCACGGCGGACGTATGGCCAATTGCTCTCGCTGCCCCAGGCGTCCGTAGGCGAGTTGCCAGCGGACCTCGTCGCCAAGCATGAATTGTGCCGTCTGTGGGAGGAGCAAGGCGCGCGCGACCGTCTGGCCACCTGCGCGCTCGAGCTGTACCGCGAACTAGTCAGCGGCCGCTGGCCGATCGAGAAGGCCCGCTACCTCTTCTACTCGCGCCAGGCAAAGGAATGGCTGGGGGGCCCAGGCGAGGCGGCCGCCTTGCAGGCGCTGGAACAGCAAAAGCTCGCCCTGAGCGATGCCGTCGAAGTGCTGATCAGCACCCGACATCCGGAAAGATCCTCGACAGCGTCGTTGGCCCCCCGCGGCCAGGTCGTTGCTGCTGACGACGGGACGCATCTGGCCTTGTGGCGTTCCAGCCTTTCGGGTCCGCAATCCGCAATCGTCACGGCCCTCGTCTTAAGCGCAGGTTACTTGAAGGGCCGGGTGTGGCCGCGGGTCTTCGCCGTTGCTGCCGCCGAGGGGCTTGAGGTCTGTCTGCTCGGCGCCGACGGCGTGCCTTTATTTGGTACCCCCGCCGATGCGCGGTCGACATGGACCGTCACCCGCAACCTTGATGAAAGCGGTCTTCCCTGGCGGCTGCAGGTGCGGCCCCGGCAGCCCGCGGTGCTCCAGGCCGACCTGGTCCGACGCCAGAAGCTGTACGTCGCTCTGTTTGTGGCGGTTATGGCCCTGCTGGTCTTTGGCAGCTACCTGACCGGGCGCACGGTGAGGAAGGAACTGGAGATCGCGCGGCTCAAGTCGGATTTCGTTTCCGTCGTCTCGCATGAATTTCGTTCGCCGCTGACCTCGGTGCGCCAGTTGGGCGAGATGCTGATGCGCGGCCGGGTGCCCAGCGAAGAGAGGCGGCAACAGTATTACGAGCTGATTACCAGGGAGAGCGACCGGTTGGCCCGCCTGATGGAACGCGTGCTCGATTTCTCGCGCATGGAGGAGGGCCGCAAGCAATATCGCTTCGAGCCGCTCGATGCCACGACCTGGCTGCGCGCCCTGGCTCAGGATTTTCAGGCCGAGGTGGCCGCCCAGGGCGTTTCCATCGAGGCCGCCGTGCCGGATGAACTGCCGCTGCTGGTGGCCGACCGCGAAGCGCTTACCAGCGCGGTCCAGAACCTGCTCGACAACGCCGTGAAGTACTCATCCGGCTGCAAGACGGTGTGGCTGGAGGCCGAGCCGGGCGGCAGCAGCCTGATCATCCGGGTGCGCGACCGCGGGATGGGCATTGCCGAGCAAGACCGAAAGCATATCTTCGAGAAGTTTTACCGTGGCGGCAGTGAAACAGCCCGCCGGGTGAAGGGAGTCGGGTTGGGCCTGAGCCTGGTGAAACAGATCGCAGCCGCGCACGGCGGTTCGGTCCAAGTCGAGAGCCGCCCGGGCCAAGGCAGCACCTTCACGATTCTGGTGCCTGTCAAGGCCCACGCCCGAGCTGCGGCATCGGCGGACTGAGGAGCAGGCTGGAGGCTGGAGGCCGGAGGCTGAAGACTGAAGCCTACAGCCTACGGTCTACAGTCTGGTTTGAGACATGGCACGCATATTAATTGTGGAAGACGAGCCGGCCATCGCGCTGGGCCTCGAGGATGACCTGAAGCTCGAGGGCTACCAAGTGGAGGCGGTGACCGATGGCGCCAGGGCCGTGGCTCGCGCTCGACAGGAACGGTTCGACCTGATCCTGCTCGATGTGCTGTTGCCCGAGAAGGACGGCTTCACCGTCTGCCGTGAGTTGCGCGCCGACGGCCTCCGCACCCCGGTCATCATGCTGACCGCCAAGGGCCAGGAAATCGACAAGGTTCTGGGGTTGGAGCTGGGCGCTGACGATTACGTCACCAAGCCGTTCAGCCCGCGCGAGCTGCTGGCGCGGATCAGAGCGCTGCTGCGCCGCGCGGCCGAGCCGCCTCCCCTGGTCCAGACCTATCAGTTCGGCGATGTCACGGTGGACTTCGGCAAGTTCGAGGGCACGCGCAAAGGGAGGAAGATCCCGCTGACCGCGCTCGAGTTCAAGCTGCTCCACGCCTTCTTGCAGCACCCCGGCCAGGTGCTCACCCGCGACCAGTTGCTCGACGCGGCCTGGGGCCCGGAGGTCCACCTCACCGACCGCATCGTGGACGTTCATATCAACAACCTTCGCAAGAAGATCGAGGCCAATCCTTCGAAGCCCCGGTTCCTGGTCAGCGTGCGTGGCATCGGCTACCGCTTCGAAAGCAGTGACAAGTGACGAGTGACAAGTGACAAGTGACCAGTGGCAAGTGACCAGTGACAAGTGACGAGAGACGACATCGACACGCGAAGGGTTTTTCTTGTCACTTGTCACTTGTCACTTGCTATTCATCACTCGTCACTTGTCACTCTACACGCAATCTTTACCCAAGCTCTACGGGAGCTTAATTCTCTGGCGTC
>JAPKYU010000387.1 GCA_026394175.1 Acidobacteriota bacterium
CATGCTCTGCGGCAAGGTGCTGCGCCCGCCGGCGTTTAACGCCACGCCGGCAGCGGTGGACGTTGGCGCGGCCGAGGCCATGCCCGGCGTCACCGTGGTGCGCGACGGCGGCTTCATCGGGGTCGTGGCACCCAGCACGCAGGCCGCGGCCCGCGCCGCCGCGGCCATCCAGGCCGAATGGAATCCGCCGCCGGCCCAGCCTTCCAACGCCGATCTGTTCGCATACCTCAAGAAGAGCGCGGACGAATCCGGCCGCTCCGGGGGGCCTTCGGGACACACGCAGGGATCGCTCGAGACCGGCCTGGCCGCCGCCGCCAAGAAACTTAGCCAGACCTACACCGTCGCCTACATCGCCCACGCGCCGCTGGAGCCGCGGGCGGCCGTCGCCGAATGGAACGACGGGAAGCTGACCGTGTGGACCGGCTCGCAGCAGCCGTTTGGCATCCGCAGGGAACTGGCGGCCGCCTTCCGCATCCCCGAAGAGCAGGTGCGGGTCATCATCCCCGATCCCGGTTCCGGCTACGGCGGCAAGCACAGCGGCGAGGCGGCGATTGAAGCGGCGCGGCTGGCCAAGGCCGCCGGAAAACCCGTCAAGCTGGTCTGGACGCGCGAGGAGGAGTTCACCTGGGCTTATTTCCGGCCCGCCGGAGTGATCGAGGTGAGCAGCGGGATCAGCGCCGAGGGCTTGATCACCGCCTGGGAATTCCACAACTACAACTCCGGCGCCGCCGCCATCCGCACCTATTACGACATCCCCAACCAGCGGATCGAGTACCACGCCGTGCGCTCCCCGCTGAGGCAAGGCTCCTACCGCGCCCTGGCGGCCACGGCCAACCAGTTCGCCCGCGAGACGCACATGGATGAGCTGGCGCATCTGGCCGGCAGCGATCCGCTGGCCTTTCGCCTCCGCAACCTGGCCGACCCCAGGCTGCGCGCTGTCTTCCAGGCGGCCGCCGAGCGGTTCGGCTGGGGCAAACAAAAACCGGCGGCCCGGTGTGGCTTTGGGATTGGCGGGGGCTTCGAGAAGAACGGCTATGTCGCCACCTGCGCCGAAGTAGAGGTCGATGCGGAAGGCAAGGTGGCGGTGAAGCGCGTTGTCACGGCCTTCGAGTGCGGCGCCGTGGTCAATCCCGACCAGCTCAAGAACCAGATCGAGGGCATGGCCGTGATGGCGCTGGGCGGCGCATTGTTCGAGGAGATCCGCTTCGAAAACGGAAAAATCCTGAACCCGCGCTTTTCGGCCTACCGCGTGCCGCGCTTTTCCGATCTGCCGAAGATTGAAGCGGTGCTGGTGGATCGCAAAGATTTGCCCTCGGCCGGCGCCGGGGAAACGCCCATCACCGCCGTGGCGCCGGCCATCGGCAACGCCATCTTCCAGGCCACCGCCATGCGGCTGCGCTCGCTGCCGCTGGTCCCCAAGGGCTTGCCGAAAGGTTGATTCACCACCAAGGCGCAAAGAACACCAAGTTCACCAAGGTTCTCCCTTTGTGTTTCTTTGTGCCCTTTGTACTTTTGTGGTTTGACTTCACTCCCGGCAAATACCGCGCTCGGACTTGCGGATGAAAGCCACCAGGTGGCGGGCGTCGTCGCCCGGCACTTCCTTCTCGATGCGCTCCAGGGCTTCCGCCAGCGGCAGCTTCGAGCGGTAGAGCAGGCGGTAGGCGCGCTTCAGGCGGCTGATGGCCTCCTCATCGTAGCCGTTGCGCTTCAAGCCCACCAGGTTCAGGCCGCGGGCGGCCACGTAATTGACGTCGCAGGCGGTGATGAAGGGCGGCACATCGAGGTTGACGCGGGTGGTGCCGCTGATCATCGCCAGACGCCCGATGCGCGAGAACTGGTGCACCAGCACGCCGCCCGAAATGAAGACGTGGTCTTCGATCTCCACGTGCCCCGCGATCAGCGAGCAGGAACAGATCACGTTGTCGTCGCCCACCACGCAGTTGTGCGCGATGTGCACGTTGGGCATGACGTAGTTGTCGTTTCCGATCACGGTGGCGGAACCCGGCTGTGTGCCGCGCGAGATCGTCAGGTATTCCCGCAGAACGTTGCGGTCGCCGATGCGCAGGCAACTGGGCGGGCCCGGGTCGAATTTCTTGTCGAGCGGGTCGGTGCCCAGTTGTGCGCCCGAGTAGAGGTGGTTGTCCTGGCCCAGCGTCGTGTAGCGCTTCACCACGGCGAAGGGGTCGAGCCGGGTGCCCCGCCCGATTTCCACGTCCTCCTCGACGATGCAGTAATGGCCGATGGAAGCCTCGGGGTGCACCCGCGCCTGGGGATGAACGATGGCAGTGGGAGCGATCATGCCAAAGGAATATGTTACCCGACACGGGGAAGTAATAGGACGCAGATAAACGCAGAAAAACCAGATGGACCAATCCGATCCGATCTGCGTTTTTCTGCGTTTATTTGCGGCCCATCCCCCCGGTCAGAAGGTCAGCTTGAGGCCGAACTGCACCACACGGGCATCGCGCGTGTCGGTGACCACCGCGAAATTACTGGCCAGCGGGTTGATGGCGGTCGCGGTGGTGCTCAGCGTGCGCCCCACGGTGCTGAACGACGGGTGGTTGAAGGCGTTGAACATCTCGCCGCGGAACTGCAGGTTCTTGCCTTCGCTTACCTTGAAGTTCTTGAACAGCGCGATATCCCACTTGTTCACGCCCGGGCCGCGCAGCGCGTTGCGGCCGAGGTTGCCGAAGGTGCCGTTGGCCGGGCGGGCGAAGGCGTCGCGGTTGAACCACTGGTCGGTGGTGCGTGGCCCCTGGGCATCGGCGATGGCGTTGGGCCGCTGATTCTGGGTGCCGCCGATGCCGGCCACGTCGTAGTTCATAACCACGTCCAACGGATAACCCGACCACATCCGGACGATGCCGGAAAGCTGCCAGCCGTTCAGCACCGGCCGCAACACCGGTTGGTTGAGCGACCCGCGGGCGAAGCGGGGCAGGTAGCAGATGAAGTTTGAGGTGAACACGTGGGTGCGGTCGTAATCGTAGGGCCCGCGCTCGGCGCTGATGTTGTTCCTGTCCGGCGGCAGGTCCGTGTCGCCCCGCTCGCTCGAACCGTTGTCGATGGTTTTACCCCAGGTATAGGCGAGGCCTACCGATAGGCGGCCCGCCATGCGCCGGTTGAAGGCCACCTGCATGGAGTCGTAGCGGCTGTCGGCAGAGCTTTCGCGGTAACTGATGCTGCCGTATCCGACGTAGGGACGGACGGCGTTGATCCTGTTCCCGGGGTTGGCGCCCAGCACCCCCGCCTGCGGCGCATTGATGTTGACCGGGCGATTCAGGTGGACGGCGTGCGTGCCCACGTAACTGACCTTCAGAATGGCCTTGGGAAAGACCTCCCGCTCGATGCCCAAGCTCCATTGCTGCACCGTCGGAGCCAGCATCGGCAGGCCGATGGCGATCAGGCTGGGCGGCGCCGAGGCGGGCTCGGTTCCCACGCGCAGGTCCTCCAGCCGCGGGTTCACCAGTGTGACGGTCCGCGAAAACGGCGGGTTACTCAGGCCGCTGTCCAGGTATGTGCCCAGCAGCGGGCGGGTGTAATACATGCCGTAGCCGCCGCGCAGGACCGTGTTCTTCCTCTGGAACGGCGCCCAGGCGAAACCGAAGCGCGGCCCCAGTAGGTTGGCGTTGTTGTTGCTGATTTTGCGGCCGTACGGCGAATTCTTTCCCGCCACGATCATTCCATTGAGCGCATCGCCGGTGTTGGGGACCAGGTTGCCGGTCGTGGCGTCAACGCGGGGCGTTTTGGTCCGGTCCCAGGCCGAGGGGATGAAATTGGCGGCCACATCGCCGCGGTCGTAGGGGGTGAAGTAGGTCACGTAGCGGAAACCGAGGTTCAGCGTCAGGTTTCGCGTCGCTTTGAAATCGTCCTGGATGAAGGCTTCCAACGAAGAGAAGCGCTCGTCGGTCCATACCGTCTTTTCCACCTCGCTGTAGCCGTTGGGGAAACCGAGCAGCATGTTCGCCACGGCGTTTTTCGAGAAGGCGGTGTTGAACGAAAAGCCGCCATTGGTTTGCGGCGAGAATTTCTGCTCCCGATTGCCGGCATAGAAATAGTAGCCCCCGGCCTTGAGAATGTGCCGGCCGGAGATCTTCGAAATGTTGTCCGACCACTCGAAGGTGGACAGTTCCTTGTGGCCGGTGTCCTGGACATTCAGGGTGGCGTAGCCGGAAAGGCTGATATCGGGAATGCTGTTCTTGCGGTTTTCCGGAAAAAGTTCCGGGATGTTGATGCCCAGCGCGGTGCGGTCGGCCAGCGTGGACCTTGAGAACATATCGAAGTAGCGGCGCGAGTAGTTGAAGCTCGCCTGGTTCATCACCGTGGGGCCGATCATGTTGGTCACGTTGAAGACGAAGTTCTTGCCCGGCCGGTCCGACTGCGTGGAGGCCAGTCCCGGCCACGGGGTGTAGTTGCCGGTGGTGCCCGAGCCGCCGTAGGGGTTGCGAACGTAGGTGGAATCCTGCAGGTAGCGGCCATACACCTTGAACGACGGCGAGAAGTTGTGATCGATGCGCATCACCTCCTCCCGCCAGTTCTGGATGCTGGGCGCGGCAGAGGGGTAGTTGTTGGTCCCCGAGGGGGCCTTCCAATTGGGATCCGGCCACAGGTTCAGCAGCTTGACCGCGTTCTGGTCGATGCGCGCCGAGGGGATGATGCCGCCCGGGAAGCCGACGCTGGTGTTCAGCGGATCGACGACCGGGTCGTCGCTGGTGCCGAAGAGGCCATCGCGTCCCGCCCCCAAACTGCTGAAATCGCCCTTCTTGAACGCGGGAATCGGCACCGTGGTGTTGACCGTGGCCTGGCGCATGCTGATGCGGTTGAACTCCTGGTTGAAAAAGAAAAAGGTCTTGCCGCGGCCGCGGTTGTAGCGCAGGGGCACCGGCCCGCCCAGCGAATAGCCGAAGTTGTTCAGCCGCAGCGGCAGGATCTGGTGCGAGAAATAGTCGCGGGCGTCCATGGCGTCGTTGCGGAAGAACTCGTAGAGCGAGCCGCGATAATTCTTCGTGCCGCTCTTGGTCACGACGTAGATCTGCGCGAAGCCGGCCCGCCCGTACTCGGCCGAGTAGGCCGAAGTGAGCACGGTGAACTCGGCAATCGCTTCGACGGAAGTAAAGGTGTTCTGGGCGCTGCTGCCCACGATCACGTCGGAGTTGTTGCCGCCGTCCATGTTAATGTTCATCGCCGTGGCGCGCGCCCCGTTGATCGAGACGTTGGGGTTGCTGTTGGGGTCCATGCGATCGCCCTGGTAGGAGCTGACGCCGGGCACCAGCTCCAGCAGGGTCATGAACGAGCGCCCGTTTACCTGCTCGCCGGAGATCAACGTGCCCTGGTCCCCCGATTCGGTTTGCACTTGCTCGGCTGATTCCGTGACCGACACTTCCTGGGCCAGTTCGCCGACCTGAAGCTGAAGATCGACGCCCAGCCGGTCGCTGACGTGAAGCGCGACGCCCTTTCTGAGGGCCTTCTTGAAGCCGGCGTGCGTGACGGAAATGTCGTAGACGCCAATCGGCAGGTTGGGGAAGGCATAGAGGCCGTCCTGCCCGCTGACCGTTTTCCGGAGCGTTCCGGTATC
>JAPKYU010000043.1 GCA_026394175.1 Acidobacteriota bacterium
GTGTAGCCGGCCACGTAACGCAGCATGGTCGAGGGGTTCTCCCAGCCCTGCTGGCGGAGCACGGTGCGCTCCAGATCGAAGCGCCGGACCGAGTACTCGTCGAAGCGCGGCTGCTGAAAGGCGTGCTCCATGGCCGCCCGCCACTCGGTCTGGGCCAGCAAAAACGGCCACCACACCGCTTTGTCAGCGTTCGCGACGCGGCTCCGCTGCGGCCAGTCCTTCGCCGCCGCGCGAAGCAGCTCGGCATGGAATAAGGATGGAAGGGCGTTGTCCGGATCGAATGCTTCCAGCTTGGCGACCCATGACCGCAGCCGCTCGGCCACAGCCGCCTCGCGCCATTGACCCACATGGCGGCTGGCCGCGTGGTAATAAATCCAGGTGAGGCTCGGGTCGCGGGCCACGGCCTGTTCGGCCAGGCGGAAGCTTTCCTCGCGCTTGTCGGAAGGCCAGTGGATGGCCGCAAAAGCGAGCTGCTGCGCGTCTCCGTTCTTCTCGGCGCGCCGGCGCAGCGCTTCCAGTTGTCGGGCCGACGGGCCGGGCGGCGCCAGAGCCACTTGCCCCCCCTTCAGAAAGAAGTACTCAAGCAACGGGAACTGAAGCGCCCAGCGAAAATCCTGCACGCAGAAAAAGGCGGCGGAAAGCGCCAGGAAAAAAAGGCTCATGAACCGGGTGCGCCGCATGGGACAAGCACCTCCTTGCTCAGGTCGGATGCCTTCAGATACCACCCCGGCACAATTAAGTCAAGCACCTGCCCGTCCTGGGCGCCTCACTCGCCGGGTCTTTAAGTTGGGTAAGTCTACCGCCGGAAGCCTACGAGACCCAAGGGGTATCTGACCGGTAACCGAATTCCATTGACTATTGCCGGACACGTTCGGATAATGGTCGGGGCCTGCGGGGGGTCTTATATGCGGGCCAAAGACGGCTTTTCGCTGATCGAGCTGCTGATCGTTGTTGCTATCATTCTGGTGATCGCGGCCTTCGCGATTCCCAGCCTGAGCCGAGCACGCATCGCGGCCAACGAGACGTCGGCGGCGGTCGCCCTGCGCACCATCAACGTCGCAGAAGCAACCTTTGTTATCACCTACAGCTCCGGATTCTCGGAGGACCTGCGCCGCTTGGGTGCGCCCGCATCGGGCCCCTCCACCGTGGCTGCCGCTGACCTGCTCGACCCCATTCTGTCCGCCAACGCGGACGGCAAGACGGGGCCGAGCAGCTTCGCGAGGAAGGGCTACGTGTTCCTCTATACGCCGACCGGCAACAGTACTACGTTCGGCTGGATCTTCCAGTACCAGGTCAATGCCGATCCGCAAACGCGCAACAGCACGGGACGCCGCTCCTACTACAGCGACCAGTCTTCCATCGTGCGGGCCAACGCCAGCGCCGAGGCGACATCCAGCGACAACCCCATCTGATTCATCCCGCAAATATCCAGGGGCGCGTATAATCTCCGTTGCGCGGTCTGCCGGCAACAGCGGTTCCGGAGGCCGCCTGGGGGAATGTCATGAAACGCGTCGCAATTGCCGCAACTGTTTTTTTCTGCCTGTCCCTGGCCGGCCAGCAAACGCCGCCCGATTGGGAAAACCCGCGCGTCTTCGGCATCAACAAGGAGCCGGCGCACGCCACCATCACCCCCTATCCCGACGACAAAGCGGCGCGCGAGGCCGGCCGCTCGCCGTTCGTGGTGTCGTTGAACGGAACCTGGAAATTCCACTGGGTGAAGCAGCCCGATGAACGCCCCGTGGATTTCTACCAGACTGATTTCAACGACCGCGCCTGGAAGACCATCCCCGTGCCCTCGAACTGGGAGATGCAGGGCTACGGCACGCCCATCTACACCAACATCGTGTATCCATTCAAGAGGGACGCTCCGCGGATCATGGGCGAGCCGGAAGACAAGACCTGGACGGCGTACCGCGAACGCAACCCGGTGGGCTCCTACCGCCGCACCTTCCCCACGCCCGCCGCCTGGAAGGACCGGCTCACGTTCCTGGTGTTCGACGGCGTGAACTCCGCGTTTTACGTGTGGGTGAACGGCAAGAAGGTTGGATACAGCGAAGACAGCCGGCTGCCCGCCGAATTCAATATCACCGGCTACCTGCAGCCGGGCGAGAACCTGCTGGCGGTCGAGGTGTACCGCTGGTGCGACGGCAGTTACATGGAGGACCAGGACTTCTGGCGGATGAGCGGCATCTTCCGCAACGTGAGCCTGGTGTCGCGCGCGCCGCTCTATATCCGCGACTATTACCTTCGTCCGCGGCTTGACGGCCAGTACCGCGATGCCACCCTCAAGCTGAACGTGAAGGTCCGCAATGCGGGCCCGCAACCGGCCCCGGCGACCGTGGAGGCGCGGCTGCTCGACGAGTCGCGGCCGTCCAACCGGATCACCATGACCGGCAAGGTCACGGCTCCGCCGCGCGGCGAGGCATCCGTGGAGTTGGAACAGGCGGTCCCGCAGCCGCGCCGGTGGTCGGCCGAGGAACCGAACCTGTACCCCTTCCTGCTCATCCTGAAGGACGCGCAGGGCAGGACAATCGAGTCGATCCCCTGGCAGGTCGGTTTCCGCGCCTCGGAAATCAAGGGCGACCAGTTCCTGATCAACGGCAAGCACGTGTACATCAAGGGAGTGAACCGGCATGAGCACGACCCCGACACGGGACAGGTGGTGACCACCGAGCGCATGGTGCAGGACATCAAGCTGATGAAGCAGCACAACATCAACGCCGTCCGCACCAGCCACTACCCCAACGTGCCCGAGTGGTACGAGTTGTGCGACCGCTACGGCCTCTACGTCTTCGACGAGGCCAACATCGAAGCGCACGGCTACGGCAAGGACAATCCCCACCGCATTTCCACCGGCGAGGACTACACCGAGGCGCACGTGGACCGCGTGAGCCGGATGATCGAGCGCGACAAGAACCACGCCTCGATCGTGGCCTTCTCGATGGGCAACGAGGCCGGCATCGGCCGCAACTTCGAGGCCGCGCGCAACTGGGCCAAGACCAACTACCCAGAGTTCATCATTTCCTATGAGCCCGGCCATGCCGCACACGGCGATTTTCTGTGCCCCATGTACACCCGGCCGCAAAACATCGCCGCGTACTACGAGAAGCAGGGCAAAGGCCGGCCCATGCTGCTGATCGAGTACGCCCACGCCATGGGCAACAGCACCGGCAACTTCCAACAGTATTGGGACCTGTTCGAATCGACGCCGTACCTGCACGGCGGCTTTATCTGGGACTGGGTGGACCAGGGCATCCGCAAGAGGGACGCCCCCGGCAAGCCGTTCTGGCTGTATGGCGGCGACTTCGGCGACAAGCCCAACGACGACAACTTCTGCACCAACGGGCTGGTCTTCCCCGACCGCGCCGTTCACCCCGGCCTCTACGAGGTGAAGAAGTCGTACCAGAACATCAAAGTGGAGCCCGTGGATCTGGCGGCGGGCAAGGTGCGGGTGCGCAATAAGCACCTGTTCCGCGATTTGTCGTTTGTCGTCGGGCGATGGGAGCTGGCCGAGAACGGCAAGGTGATTCAGAGCGGCGCGCTGCCAAAACTCAATGTGGCGCCCGGCTCTGCTGAGGTGGTGACCGTTCCGGTGCGCAAACCCGCGCTCCAACCCGGCGCCGAATACTTTCTGAAGGTGTCGTTCGCGCTGGCCGGCGACATGCCCTGGGCGCCGAAAGGCCACGAGGTGGCCTGGGACCAGATGGAGATGCCGTACAAGGCGGGCGCCGTGGCCGAAGCGCCGGCGGCCTCGCTGCCGCCGCTGAAGCTGGCGGAGTCAGCGCAGCAGATCACGATCACGGGCCAGGACTTCACGGCCCGCTTTGGCAAGTCGAGCGGCGCGCTGGAGTCCTACGCTTTCCGCGGGAAGGAATTGATCACCGGCCCGCTGACGCCCAACTTCTGGCGGCCGCCCACGGACAACGACCGCGGCAACAAGATGCCCGCCCGTCACGGCGTGTGGCGCGAAGCCGCCCAGAAGCGGACGGTAACCAGCGTGAAGGCGGAACAGATCTCGCCCGCGTCGGCCCGCGTCACCGCGGAGGCCAAGCTGGCGGCGGGCGAATCCACCCAGCGCAGCGTCTTCACCATCCTGGGCAACGGAGAAATCCGCGTGGAGTTTGAAGTCCAGCCCTCGGCCAGCCTGCCGGAGTTGCCGCGCATCGGCATGCAGATGGCTATCCCGGGCGAGTTCCGCAACGTGACCTGGTACGGGCGCGGCCCGCACGAGAACTATTGGGACCGCAACCTGGGCGCGGCCGTGGGCCTGTACTCGGCGCCGGTCGACGATCTGGTGACTTCTTACATCGAACCGCAGGAAAACGGGAACCGGACCGACGTCCGCTGGGTGAGCTTTACCAACCGCGAGGGACTGGGGCTAAAGGCCGTGGGAGCGCCTCTGCTGTTCTTCAGCGCCTGGCCCTACAAGATGGAGGAACTGGAGCGCGTCAAGCACCCGTTCGAGATTCGCCGCTCCAAAGACATCACCGTCAACCTCGACTACCGGCAGATGGGAGTGGGCGGGGACGACAGTTGGGGAGCGCGTACCCATCCCGAGTACATGCTGCCCGCGGGCCAGGTGTATCGGTACAGCTTCAAGCTGATTCCGCTGGCCGCCCAAGAGCGTTGAGGTTCCACACAAAGCTACGAAGCGGACAGTCGCGGATGCAAAATTCACTTCCCATCCGGCCCGGATCGGGATATGAACAGAGATTCATTTTTGCGAAAGCCTTGATCGTCTAGCGGAGAAATACAAAATGACAACAAAGATTTTCCTCACGGAACAGGAAATGCCCCGGCAGTGGTACAACCTGGCAGCGGACCTGCCGACACCCCTGTTGCCGCCGCTGGGGCCGGACGGGAAACCGATCAGCCCCGATATGCTCTCGGCCGTCTTTCCCGGCAACCTGATCGAGCAGGAAGTCAGCAGCCAGAGATGGATCGACATTCCCGAAGAAGTGCTGGAGCTGCTGTGCCTGTGGCGCCCCAGCCCGCTCTACCGGGCCCGGCGGCTGGAGGCAGCGCTGAAAACGCCGGCCCGCATCTATTACAAGAACGAAGGTGTCTCACCGGCCGGCAGCCACAAGCCCAACACCGCCGTTGCCCAGGCCTGGTACAACAAGCAGTTCGGCATCAAGCGGCTGAGCACGGAAACGGGCGCGGGGCAGTGGGGATCGGCGCTGGCCTTTGCCTGCTCGCTGCTGGGGCTGGAATGCAAGGTGTTCATGGTCCGCATCAGCTACGAGCAGAAACCGTACCGCCGGCTGATGATGGAGGCCTGGGGCGGCACCTGCGTGGCCAGCCCCTCGCCCGAGACCCAGGCGGGCCGCGACATCCTGGCCCGCTATCCGGACACGCCCGGCTCACTGGGCATCGCCATCAGCGAGGCCATCGAGGCGGCGGTCACCGACCCCACCGGCAAAACGCGCTACAGCCTGGGCAGCGTGCTCAACCACGTCATGCTTCACCAGACGATCATCGGGCTGGAAGCCAAGAAGCAGTTGGAAAAGGCGGGAGAAAAAAAGGTGGACGCGGTGATCGCCTGCGCCGGCGGCGGCTCGAATTTCGCCGGCATCTCCTTCCCCTTCGTGCTCGACAAGATCCACGGCGCCGACATCCAGATCATCCCGGTGGAACCGGCCAGTTGCCCCACTATGACGCGCGCCCCGTTCGTGTACGACCACGGCGACACGGCGCGCATGACGCCGCTGTTGCCCATGCACTCGCTGGGGCACGCCTTCGTGCCCGCCCCCATCCATGCCGGGGGCCTGCGCTACCACGGCATGTCGCCGCTGGTCAGCCAGGGGATCGTGGAAGGGCTGATCACGCCGCGCGCCTACCAGCAGCTCCGCTGCTACGAAGCCGGGGTGCTGTGGGCGCGTACCGAAGGCTTCATCCCGGCCCCGGAAACCTGCCACGCCATCGCCGCCACCATCGATGTGGCCAACCAGGCCCGCGAAGAGGCCAAGGAACGCGTGATTTTGATGAACTGGTCCGGGCACGGGCTGCTGGACCTGACCGGGTATCAGAAGTTCCTCGCCGGGGAGCTGCAGGACCACGCCCTGCCCGAGGAAGAGCTGGCCCGCAACCTGCGCCTGCTCGAAGCGCTGCCCAGGGCTGACGCCCGGAAGACCGGCCGGTGGTAAGAGCGGCTGTGGGCTGGCGGCTGCCTACTGCCTACTGCCCGCGGTCCCCGCATGGATCACTTGCCAGATGAGGGGCCGAGCAGGACCGACAGGTAGTACTCCATGATCTGGTCGCGGCGCGGTTCCAGGCACACCGTCACCGGCTTGCCGTGCTCGCGGTCGATGCGCGTGAATCCCTTGTCATCCACCACGATCGGCAGCGTCTCTTTCAGCTCGAAGAATTCCGCGGGCCGCGCCGCTTCGGCCACCGCCAACTGGTCGTGCAGGGTCATGCGGGCCGCGGGCCGCGACAGCCACAGGCGGTACAGGCATTCCAGCGCGTAAGCCAGCGGCGCCCTGCTCTTCTGCACCCGCGCCCGCTCCTCATCGCGCAACTGCACGCGGGTGGTCGAGTCCAGGGGAACGATGGTGAGGGGCAGGCCCGCGCCATACACCGCCCGCGAGTCGGCCAACGCGGCGTACACGTTGTATTCCGGGGCCGGCTCGGGCTTGGTCGCTGTCCCGTAGATGCACCCGCTCATCAGCACCACACGCTTCAGCAGCTTTCCCAGGTTCGGTTCCTTTTGCAGGGCATCGGCCACGTTCTCCAGCGGGCCGACGGCAATCAGCACCACTTCGCCCGGATAGCGCCGCGCCATCTCCACAATGAAGTCGGCGGCCGGCGTGGTGGCGGGCCTGGTTTTCTCGTAGTCTTCCGCCCAAGAAAACTGGGGAGCAACCTGCTTGGACGTCTGGCGGCCGACCAGCACCGGGATGGCGTCCCGCCCCGCGGCATGAAGCAGCTTGCAGGCGATTTTCGCGCGCCCCGGCGTGTTGCCGTGCGCCATGGTGATCCCCAGCGGCTTGAAGTTCGGATACGAGACGACGAACCCCAGCGCCCAGGCATCGTCGATGTCGTCGCCGATGTCGGTGTCCAAAATGACTTTGGTCTTCGGCGCCTGGGCCCACGCAGTCAACGAAAGCAAGAGAGCAACCAAGAAAGCAAGGCGCATTGATAGACCCTTAGCCGCAGATTGGGCCGATCCCGCCGATCTGCCGAATCGGTGAAATCTGCGGAATCTGCGGCTACCTCACATTGTCAGCCAGCCTGGCGGCATCGGCAGTGGCGTCCTGGCCCGGCTTGAGGTTGGCAAAGCCGCCGACGTAGCGCCCCTTGCGGAACACGCACATGCCGTTCAGGTACTTGTCGGTGGCCGTGAAGGACTCCTCGGCGATGGTGCCCGGTGTTGTCTGGCCGATGCGCTCCCTGAGCCTCGTCATGGTTTGAATCGCGGCCTCCGGCGACGCCTCGGCCACCAGGAAGGCCTTGCCAAATTCGTACTGGCCAATGTAACCGCGCTTCAGGATGCGCAGCCCCAGCACGCTCTCCGGCACCAGGCGCACGGAATCCGGCGCCAGCTTCTCCCTGGGGAACCAGTTGAGCGCGTCGGGCGGGACACCGCGCCCCGCGATGCGTTTCTCGATCGCGGCGGCAAAGGCTCTCAGGGCGGCGGTGTGGTCCTTGGCGGGGTTCGCGGCCAGTTCCACGTAGTACTTGTCTTTGGCGAAGGTGGCGCGCCGCGGCAACACCTGCCCGCCCATGCCGATCTTCTCGATCCCCTGTTTCTGATCCTTGTTGGCGCTGAAGATCCCGTAGGCAAATTCGGGGTCGGCCATCTCGAAGACATCGAAGACGATGGTGTCGCCGCCCGACCGGCAGGTGACGCCCTTCAGCGCCACAAAGCGGTAGACGATGTAGCCCTCGGCATTGCCGTCCATGTAGTCGAACAAGTTGTCGGGGGTGTACGAGCGCACGGGGCCCTGCTGTTGCCAGCCGGGGACCAGGCCGCAGTCCGGCGTTTGCCCCTCGGCCGCCAGGCAAAGCAAAGCAAGCACAGTAATCAGCAACAGTTTCTTCAGGTGAACAACTCCTGGGCGCGGATCAGGCGCTCGGCCACGCGCACGCCGTTCGGGCAGCGCACCGCGCAGGTGGCGCAGTCGGCGCAGCGCACCGAGGTCACCTCCTCGGGCAACTCCAGGAAGCTCTCGCGTCCCAGCCGGTACTGGCCGTAGCCCTCGGCATAGCTGAGGTAGCGAAGCACGTCGGCCACCGGGACGCCCTTGGGGCAGGTGCCGTCGCACTTGCCGCACATGCGGCAATAGAGCGGGCGGATGTACTCGAGCTGCTCGGCCAGGACCTGCGCGTCGTTCTCGGTCCAGGGAGCGGTCATGGCCTTCATGTCCTCGTCGAGCTGGTCCATGTCGGTGATGCTGGGGACCGTGGTCTGGACGTTGGGGTTTTTCAGGACCCACTTCAGGGCGGTCAGCATCGACCCTTCCTTCTTGAGCTGGTCGTAAAGCTTGGTGCCGGGCTTGACTCTGCGGAACCCCCCGGCCATGACCTTCATGGCCACCATGCCCACGCCGGCCTTGGCGGCCTCGTCGACCACCTTGGTCACGTCCGGCTCCAGGGTGAAGTTGTAGGCGGCCAGGATCACGTCCATCTTCTTGGCCACCCCGGCCGGGATCACGTCGGCGTGCCCGCCGTGGGTGCTGAAGCCAACGAACCGCGCCTTCCCTTCTTTCTTGGCCTGCTGCTGGGCCTCCAGCAGGTCGTCGGTGAGTTGCGAGCCGCTGCTCC
Organism: Acidobacteriota bacterium; assembly: GCA_026394175.1. Taxonomy (GTDB): domain Bacteria; phylum Acidobacteriota; class Terriglobia; order JAJPHL01; family JAPKYU01; genus JAPKYU01. Next base: position 8,767 of record JAPKYU010000043.1, read on the forward strand.
TGCCGTGCAGATACCAGACATCGACGTAGTCGGTGCCTATTTCCTTCAGGCTGGTCTCCAGGTCGGCGAGCGCCGCCTTCTTGTCGCGCGCCCCGGTCTTGGTGGAAATATAAAGGCTCTTGCGCTTGGCCTTCAGGGCGGCGCCCACCATGCGCTCGTTGTTGCCGCCCTGGTAGCCGCGGGCGGTATCGAAGTAGTTGATCCCCAGGTCGGCCGCCTTCTCGATCACGCTCTGGTCCGAGGTGATCATGCAGCCGAAACCCATGCCGGTCACCTTCAGCCCGGTCTTGCCCAGCGTCCGGTAGCGGAGCGGGCCCGATCCGGAATCGGGCTGCTTGGCCTTCTGCGCGGCGGTCTCCGGACGCGTAGCCGATGCCAGGGCCGCGGCCGGAACCGCCAGGCCGGCGGCCAGAAAACTGCGGCGGGAAGAATTGCCTTTCATATGGCCTCCGAAGTGAGTTATACAAAGCTTTTATATGCGGAAGGGCCGGAAAATGGAACATAAACTTTCACGCCGCGGATTTTTCCAGTTGACGGGTGCGGCGGCCGGGCTGCTGGCCGCCGGGCGCAGGGTTTTGGGGCAGGAGGCAGCCGCGCCGCAGCCGCCCCTGCTGCAGCCGATTCGTGACTTCGGCCGGCGCTCGACTGTGGCGCTGGTGCAGGGCGGGAACCGCCGCAAAAACGCCTGCGACGCGCTGGCCGCCATCGAGGACCAGATCCTGCCCGTCCTCAAGCGCAAGAAATACGTCATCATCAAGGCAAACAACGTATCGAGCGTGAACCAGCTCGCGGCCACGCACGCCGAGGCGCTCCACGGCATCCTCGATTTTCTCGCGCCGCGCTTCAAGGGCCCGGTGATCATCGCCGAGTCGGGGCCCGAGAATACGCTGGTGGGGTTCGACAACTTCCGCTACGCGGCGGTGGCCGCCGAGCACAAGGCGCAGCAGGTCAGCCTGCTGGACCTGAACATCGAAGGCAAATACGAAGCCATCGGCGTGCTCAACGCCGACCTGCACGTGGTGCCGGTGCGGTTGGCGGCGCGGCTGCTGGACCCGGAGGCCTACATCATCTGCTCCGCGATCCTGAAGACGCACAACGTGGTGGTGGCCACCCTCTCGGTGAAGAACATGACGCTGGGGGCGCCGTTGCGCAGCGCGCCCAAGGCGACCCCGCGCTGGAACGACAAGCGGCACTACCACTACGGCGTCCGCCAGACCCACTACGACATGCTGCTAACGGCGCAGAAGATGGCGCCGTTCTGGGGCGCCACGCTGATCGACGGGTTCGAAGGCATGGAAGGCAACGGGCCGGGTTCCGGCATTCCCGTGCCGCACCGTGTCGCGATCGCCTCAACCGACTACATCGCCGCCGACCG
>JAPKYU010000073.1 GCA_026394175.1 Acidobacteriota bacterium
AGACGGAAGCGCAGGTCACTTACATCGGCGGGACACCGGCCTACTGGCGCACGCGACAACGGCGTGGGCCGCAGCGGATGTACGTGTCGTGTCTATTGAACCGCCAGGGTGACGCCGGAAGGACTGGAAAAACCGCCGACCTGCAACAAAATTGGCACCGCACTCCCGGGCAGGACCGCTTCCGGTATCCGGACGTTCACCTGTATCACGCCGGCAACCAGACCGGGGGCACCGCCGGCATAGAGCACTTGCGCCTCGAGGCCGCCTACACGAACGAAAACGGGCAACTTCGGCTTAGTCAGTATTTCGGCGGCCAGCTTGCCGTCAATCCCGGCCGGTTCGGTCAGCCCTTCGCCCGTTGCCCAGAGCGAGATGAGCGCACCGCGGGCGGCCGGGTTCGACGCGGAATTGACGCTCGTATCTTGATTGCGAATCGCTGCTTGTCCCTTGCCGCTCGAGTCGCGAGTGAAAATGGCCGGAGAGGCGGCGGCCATCGGCAGGGTGCGCGTTTCCGTCTTCCGCCCCTTGTACTCCACCTGTGTCTGTGTATATCCGTTAACGCCAGCGGCGTAGGGAACCACGGCATTCACCTGGTTGGCCTGCACGTACAGCAGCGGGGCCGGCACGCAATCGAACAGCACGCGCGTCTCGGACAGTGACTTCTGGAGCAAGCCCGTAGCATCAACAATTGCGCCAGACGGGTTTGCCGGACCGACGTTGGAACCGAACAATGTTGCCAGTTGGCCCGGCGAAAGCGCGCCGGCCTGAAAGCTGGCGGCATTCACGACGGCGTTGGCGGGCAAGCGGGGAGCCGACGCATCGACCGCCGCTCCCGCGCCCTGCTGCAGCGGGGGCAATAGCTCTCCGAGCGCCTCGACGTACAGGTTCTTGAACGGCGTCCCGTTGGGGTCGGGCAGGGCCGGGCCCGTTGCGCTCTGGATGACCTGGTCGCCCGGCTCGACCGCGGTGCCCTCGCCCCATTCGTTCCAGGTTTCGACCAGCTTCCAGGTCACCGGCGCCGCCACCATGGCGGCGACCGCCTGGCGGAAAGCGCTGATGTCGCGCGGCAACCGCGGCGGCTCGCCATCCAGCCAGAAGCCGGGGCTGACCATGAAGGAGTAAGGCGGTTGACTGTCCGTGCGGTTGGCGGGCGCGTACTGGTGCCAGTTGTCGGGCTGGTTGGGATCGGCCTTGTAACCGCCATAAACCTTCAAAACGACATAGAAGCCTGTCTCAGCGCGCGCTTGCCACCAGCGGCTGGCCATCCCGGCGCCGTCGCTGCCGCTGGCATAAACAAAGATCACCGGCCGGCCGCCGATCTTCAGGTATCCGCGCTGGCTGGTGTAGTTGCTCTTGATGTAATTCAGGTCGTTGACCAGTTCGATGACCGAAGGATCGCCCAGCGATTCCTTCTCGTAATAGAGCGCCCAGCGGAGGTTGGGGTAAGGGTTTTCCGGTCGATTCATCACATCGTTCAGAATGCGCCGGAAGGTCCAGTCGGTCTTATGGAGCGGGCCCCACCACGAACTGATGGCCACTGCCAGGCGCGCTTCGGCCATCTTGGCGAGTTGCCAATAGATAGTGGCATCGTCATTCGAGTCATACAGCTCGGTGGCGGCATCGAAGGCACAGGGATTAAGGTCGGGGAGGTAGTTGGAGAACCAGTTCTTTGGAGGGCTGTGGCCGCGGTCGGACCAGTTCGGAAACCAGGGATAGAAGAAGCTGGCGTAGTAAGGCGGACTCGGCTGGAATTCCGCCTGCTCAGCCGGCCAGACGGGACCAGCCGCCAGCCATGCGGCTGCCACCACAGCCAGGATGGGTCGTGCGTGCATCGTGTTCAGAGCTCAAGGTGCTGAATCGAACTCGTGACCTCCGATGATACATCTTTGCCGGAAAAATTCGGCTTCGGCGTGCGCTATAAGCGCACTCAATCATCAGCTCGGGCGCGTTCGAGCTTGAGTTGGCCGCCGTCCTGGGCTCGGCCGCGGGATACCGGATTCGCACCATTGCTCAAGGCAGGCGCATGGTGTCCGGCGAGAACCAGGGACGGGCCTTGTCAGCCGGCGTGAAACACGCCCGCCCTGAGGCAAGCGCGGAGACGGAACCTGGGCGGCCGATGCGCACGATGTATTCATGCACGTGGAACGCGCCGAGCGGAACGTTCGCAAGCTTCTTTTTCAGCCGGCGGAAATCGTGCAAGATCGCGACCGCGCGGTCAGCGAGCTGTTAACCGACCTACCTACCGCCGAACAGGAACTCGGATGGCTGAAAACGACCTGGGCACAGGCGAGGCTCCGTCACTTCGCAGCGGACGGACCCAAATCAACAGAGCCGAACGATAGACCGTCTATGGGCAAGGTCAACCCTACAGCGAGAAGGTCGAAACCACCGGTCCAATAGTCGCGGCAGGCGGGGTTAGACTCCTCGAAGAGGAGGATGTCGGACATTGAACAGCAGCAAGACGGATGCGCACAAGGCGCCTTGTCGGCAGAGAAACGATTTCGCCACGCCTCCACAATCCTCCCCGTATAAGGCCCCCCCCCCAACTTCCCCTATATAGGGAACCAAAAAACTTCGTGCTACAACAACATGTGGACACGGGCCTGATCCGCGCGAAGGCAAGCATCTGTGCCTATCGGAAATCCCATCCGGGACCCGCCGCAACTGGGCACGGGCAGCTTGGAAACGAAGGACTCCCCGAAACCCGGTGGCATGAGGGGGGCGTGCGGTGAGATTCGGGCCGCGGGATGTGCTGGCGACCGTCGGCGACTTTCTGGCCCGCGGGCCGGGCTCCTGGGAGGTCGCCGGGTTTCTGCGCGACACGCCGAACGCCTTCTCGGATTTGTGGGATGTGGAGCAGTTTCCGATTGTGTGCGTACGGTGAAGAGGGGCCGGTCAAGGTGCAGCGGGTGGGGGATCGGGTCGTAGCAGGCGGAAAGTGGCAGGCGGCGCCCACCCTGGGCCGGGCCGGCATGAATGACCAGTGGGGTGGCAGGGGTGGGCCACCGTCTTAGCCGGCGGGCAACTTTTCCGTTCGAAGCCCATAAGTCCGCGCCGCTGTGCACTGCCTTTCGTCGGCAGAAACGAACAACTCCGCGGACCACTCGGCTGCCGAGGCTATGTGCAGCGAATCCGACGACCGCAACGGCCACCGCTCGAGGATTTCGACGGCACGCGCAATGACCTGGTCCGTGATGTTCACAACGCTGGCGTCTTCGATGTCCTCGAATAGCGCCTGCTTGGCCTTTAAGTACTGTTGCGGGGACAGCTTCCCCTCGCGCCGGCGCCTGCACAGCGCGGAAACAACCTCCGAAGGGCAAATCACAGAAACGCCCAAAGACAATACCGACGACAGCATCTCTTCCAGGCGATCGCTCCCAGGCTCTTCGACATACCGCTTGGCAAGCGCCGAAGAATCAAGAAAAACGTTCAAGGTGACGACCGTCTTTCGTCCAGCACGGCCCTGGTGAGCGACGCGCCCGACACGGCCAAACGCAGACCCGGGCGCTTCCACGCCGGTTTGGCCTGGCGCAACTCCGCAGGAACTACCTTGGCAATCGCCTTGCCGTGGCGCAGAACCCGGATCGTCTCGCCCTTCTCAACGAGATCCAGAACTTGCGAGGCGTTCTTTCGAAACTCAGTGAAAGTGACTGTCTTCATGTAAGGGCGTCCAAAAAAAGCTGCCTATATTGTACAACGCTGTATATCAATGTGCAATGGCCGGGGCGCCCAACGGACGTTCGATGCGGCCGATTTGATGGCGCGCAGGGGGCCACCCGCCCTTTTGCCTTTCCGTCTACTTGTCCGGGTTGCCGACTGCTGGCATAATCGATGTGAGGTACGGCTGATGGAAATCAGACTGGAACTTCCCGAAGATCTTGCCCATCGCCTTGCTGCGGACCCGGCTGGTGTGTCGCGGGCTGCACTCGAGGCCTTGGCGCTGGAAGGTGTGCGTTCCGGCAAGCTCACCACGGCTCAGGCTCGCCGGCTCCTGGGAATTAAGTCCCGGTATGAAATGGATGGTTTCCTAAAGGCGCACGGCGTGTTGCTTCCCCTGACGATTGAGGATGTCCGGCGCGACAGCGAAACGGCTCTCGCCTTCAGCAAATGAAAGTTGTCATCGCCGATACATCACCCCTCAATTACCTCATTCTTGTCGACGCTGTGGGCGTCCTCCGGCGCTTGTATGGTCGCGTCATAATACCCGATATTGTTTTCCGAGAGCTGACCAGCGAAGAGGCACCCAAGCGAGTCGCCGGGTGGGCCGCAATGCGACCCGAATGGATTGAGGTGCAGTCCGCTCCACTCTCCGAGGACCCGTCCCTTCAAGGGCTGGATGCTGGTGAGCATGCGGCGATTCTTTTAGCCGACCGGCAAAAGGAAGTTCTGCTCTTGATGGACGACGCCTCTGGCCGGATGGAGGCGGCCAAGCGCGGCATTCCAACCATGGGAACACTTGGAGTACTTCGAGCGGCATCTCTTCTAAGGATTCATCGCGCTCCCAACGATTCTTGCTCGTCTTAGGGCGACGAACTTCCGCGTCTCGAAAGACCTGGTGGACGAACTCGTTGCCGAATACGAACAAAGGACCAGGGCGGGTGGCCCACCCTTGGGCTCGTGATAACTGGCTCTTTTTCCTCAAGCTAGCCTGGGCGTTAGCAGCAGGCAGGGTTCCCATTCTTTGCTGCTCGCTCGCCGCAAGCCCGGCGGCTGCTGGCCGCAAAGGGCGAGGCACCCAACGCCATCTTCCAGGTAGGCCCAGTTGTCGGCGCCCAGACGGTGGGCCACCCGCCAATTGGCGAAGACACCTTTTTCAGCAGCCTGCCAGGTCAACGTTCTTCCCCGCAATCGGCGTGGCGCTGTACCCTGGGAGGGGTTAAGATCACTGGAAAAGCATCAACGTATTTTTGTTGGGAGGCGGAATGAAAGGGCCTTTTTTCTTTGGTTTTTTCTGGCTGGCAATTGCAGTGGTGTGCAGCATCCCCGGCGCCAAGGCCCAATCCCCCGCAGCGGGGAAGTTTTACATCGTCGGGATGGGGACGGCCCCAGACTTGATTACAATTCGAGCTCTGCGAGTGATCGAGCGGGCCAATGTCGTGCTCCTTGAAGAGGGTTCCGACAGCCGGGAGTGGGCAGAGCATATCAAGGCGAAAGAAGTTTGGTATTGGCCGCACTCGATCCGGAAATTCTACGGGGCGGAGCTCGGAAGCCTGAAAGATCCGGGCGTTCGCGCCGAGGCCCAGAAGATCGCCAAAACAAGGGAGCAGTTGCTTGGCCGGATTCGATCCGCTGTGGAGAACGGCAAGATTGTCGCCTCCCTTCAAGGTGGCGATCCCATGATGTTCGGCCTTACCTTCTTTCTCGAAATGCTGCCCAAGGACCTGCCGACGGAAATCGTGCCCGGAGTCGGATCATTCCAGGCTGCAAGCGCAGCCGTGAAAATGAGTCCTCCGTACGGATACGACACGAACGCCGTAATCCTCACCATGGCGGACTGGCCGGGGCGCGTGGACACCAACGAGAAACTGATGGCCACGGGAAGCACCATGGTCTTCTATACCATGCATCTTGATTACCCCAGCCTCTTTTCACAGCTCAGGCGGCACTATCCTGCCGACACCCCAGTGGCTGTGGTGAACGATGCCGGGAGCCCTGCGAAAGAGCAGGTGATCCGGAGCACCGTAGGCCGGTTTCTCCAGGACGTGGACTACAGGAATCTCCCCGATGAGAGACACATTCTGCTTGTCGGCAAGTTCCTGAAAGTGGGGCAGGCTCGGAAGGATTTCCTGATCTCAGGCGCCGCGGCAGCCGCGGCGCCGTCTCCAAAATGATCGCGGTAAGCCGCTCCACAACGCGAACAAGTCGCGAACAAGACACCCCGGAACAGGGTGGAAAAGGTGGCAGCCCGCGGCCGCCTGCCAGGGGCGCGGTAGCCGCGAGAAAAAAACCGCTTGACAGGCCTCGCTGACAATATGACTATAGTCATATATGACTATGGTCACACAAGCGGGGTCGCTGCGGGAGAGAAAGAAGTCCGCCACCCGGCGCCGGATCGTGGATACGGCCATCCGGCTGTTCAGCGAGCGCGGCTTCGAAGGGCCGACCATCGACGAGATCGCGGCGGCCGCGGAGATCGGCAAGGGGACGGTTTACAACTACTTCTCGACCAAGGAGGAGATCCTGGTCGAGTTCATGGTGGGGCTGCAGGAGAGAGTTCAGCGCCGCCTGGCACGATTCGCGGAGGCGCCGGGGCCGCTGGAGCGCATTCTCCGCGAGTACATCCTGTACCACTTCCGCCTGAATCGTCCCTACTTGGGCTTCACGCGCGTTCTTCTGGCCCAACTGATTCTGCGCGGCCCGCAGCTTCAGGAGCACGTATTGCGCATGCAGACGTATATCGACCCGCCGCTGCGGGAGATGTTCGGCCGGTGGCAGCAGCGGGGGCTGGTGGCGCGCGGCGCAGAGGTGGAGCGGCTGGTCGAAGAATTCAAAGGCCTGCACTTCGGGCTGAGTTGCCTGTGGGCCATGGAAGGGCCGCCGTTCCGGGGGGTGATGCAAGCGGTGCGGGCGCAGGTGGCAATGTTTGCGAGAGCCAAAGGAGGCAAGAAGCCGTGAGTTTCTACACGCGAGTACTGATTTCAGCCGGTGTGCTTTTCGGACTGAGGGGCTGGTGGAATCCCTCGGCGGGCGACGCGGCCGCGGCGCTGCTGGTCAGCCTGGTGCTGTGCTTCGCCGCTTCGCGGTCACGGGCCTCCGGGGCGGAGCTGCTGGTGGCGCTCGCCAGCCTGCAGTTCGGCCTGGCAGCGTTCATCCACGTCCCGGAGGGTGTGCTGTTCGACGTCATCCAGATCGGCGCGGCGCCGCCGGTGCTGGCGCGCGCGCTCTTCGACGCCCTGGCGACGGCCACGGTGGTGACCGCCCTGTTCGGGCGGATGCGCGCAGAGGAATCGAAGCCGGCCGAAGCTGCGGTGTCCACGGTGGCCGGCCTGCTGTGGAGGCTGGCAGCCGCGGCTCTCATATTTGTGGCCTGCTACTTCCTGGCCGGGATCGCGATCATTCCGTTCGTGAGGGACTATTACCAGGGGCGGGCCATGCCGAAGGCGACGGCCATCGTGTCGATGCAGGTGTTGCGGGCGCTGGCCATTATCGCCGCGCTATATCCGGCGCTGAGGACCATGCGGTCGCGCCGAGACGCGCTGGTGCTGGCCGCGCTGGGTCTGCCGGCCATCGGCCTGTCCGAGCTCCTCCCGGCCAATGACCTGATGCCGCCGCGAATCAGGCTGGTGCATGCGCTGGAGATGACACCCTACTATGCCTTCTACGGCTGGCTGGTGGCGCGCTGGTTCGGAATCAAAGCGCCCGGCACCGGAACACCGGCGTCGCACCAGTGAAAAAGGCCGCCGGGGATGCCAGCGGCCTTTTCCGTGTCGTTCGTCGAAGGATCAGAAGGTGAACTTGAGGCCGAACTGGATGCCGCGCGGCCCGGTTCCGCCGGTTCCCTGATTCGGAATCAGGCCATTCAGCGTGCCGGTGACCCTTCCAAACGTGGCGCTACCAACTGTTCCGTCGGGGTTGCCAAAAGCTGGGGTATTGGTGAGGTTCAGAGTTTCGAAACGGAATTCACCTTTGAATCGCTCGGTAATCGTGAATTTCCGGAAAAGCGAAAGATCCAGGTCGCCCAATCCCGGTCCGCTAAACACGTTGTTTCCGAGGTTTCCAAAATGAGGCGTCTTACCATCGGGATTCAGCGGTTGAGCGAAGTTGGAGGTATCGAACCACAGGGCGCTGCCGCCGGGTCCTGCGATGTTGTGCAGGGTTTTGATGGGGCCGATAATGTCGGCGGTGGCGCTGCTGCCGGGGGTGTTGATGGAGACGTTGGTGCCGACGGTGAACGGCCTGCCTGTCATCAGGGTGAGGACGCCGTTCAACTGCCAGTCGCCCAGAATCCACCGGCCGATGCCGCTCTGGAGGAAGCGCTTACCCTTGCCGAATGGCAGTTCGTAGAGGTAACTCTGGGTGAAGCTCTGAGTCCGGTCAAAATCCAGCCGGGCGTAACTGCGCTTCTGATCGATGTAGTTCCAAAGCCCTGAGTCATCATCCGTCCTTCCATAGCCCATTGCTTTGCTCCAGGTATAAGCCGTGGTCATCAGGAAACCGCCGCTGAAGCGCCGGTCGAGCTTCACCTGCAGGCTTTCGTAGTTGTTGCTCAGCCCGTCATAGCGCATGAGAACGTCGACGTTCCTGCCAAACTTCTGGAACAGCGGTCTGCCGGCAGAGCCCGCGTTGAAGATGAACCCGGCATTGATGTTGTACCTTACCGGCCCGCGAACGGTATGGTTCGCCACGTAGGCCGTTTCGAGGGTGAACTTCTTCGGCAGTTGACGCTGCACCGCAACATTCCACGACTCGACATAGCCTTCGTGGTAATTCAGCGGGATCATGGCGCTCACATTCTGCGTCAAACCCGTGGGAAGGATGCCGCTGGACGGAATGGTCACAGGGGTCAGCGCCGGGAAACCCTTGGCCATCGATAGCGCCGTCCCATCTGGCCCCAGCGCCGGCCCGCCCGTCTGCAAACTGTTATAGACGGCGTTTTGTTTCACCGGGGAGTTATCCCAGGCGTATTTGTTGTCCGGGAACGGGAACCAACTGATCCCGGCGCCCGCGCGGATGACGGTCTTGCTGTTCAGCCGGTAGGCGAGTCCTGAACGCGGGGCAAAGTTCGTGTAGTAGGTCTTGCGCCCCATGTTCTTCGGGAAGGGGCCCACACCGGCAAGCTGCCACGTATTGTTGGACGGGTCGTAATTCGAGAACCCGGCCGCAAAGCGCGGCGTCACGGGCGGGTAAAACTCCCAGCGAACCCCCAGGTCGACCGTCAGCTTCGGGGTCACCACCCACTTGTCCTGAATATAGCCGAACAGCATCGTGGCCCGTTGGGTCGGGAACATCACGGCCGCATCGCGCTGCACTTGGCTGGGGAAATCCACGAGCAAGGCGGCAAGCCCGTTGGCCTGGGAAAGGACCTTGGCGCCGGAAACCGAACTGTTGTTCTGGCTGAAGGTAATCTGGCCGCGCGGCCCGCCGGCATCCTGGGTTTGCAGCAACTCCTCACGCAGGCGCCGGATGTCCACACCGAACTTGATGGTGTGGTTGTCCAGCACCTTGGTCCAGTTGTTGACGAAGTTGAAATTGGTTTCCGCGCGGTTCCAGGGCAGGCTGGCGCCGTATCCGACGAACGGACTGGGATAGCCGTCCATGGTGATCTGGGTCAATCCGCTGGTCCAGTCATCGAGGTTCGCGCCCTTGATCCCAATCGCCTCCGCCGCCTTGGTGCCATAGTCGGAATTGCGGGCCACGTTGCTATAACGGCTCAAACCGACCCGCGCTTCCGAAATCAAGGTCGGCGAGAACAGGCGCGTATAGTTGACCGCAGCGCTCTGGGTGCGGTTGACGCCGGTTGCCGCGAACCCCTTACCACCGCCACCGTAGATTCCGAAGACGCCCGGATCGGTGACGACAGGCCGCAGGAAGCTGTAGCGCACCGCGAACCGGTCCTTGTCGGTTTGCTGGTGGTCCACCTTCACGTCGAACGAGTTGTTATCCTTCGACCGGGTCGTGGAAGTGGCGTAGTTGTTCGTGAGTCCCGTGCCCAGATTGGGAAGCGGCGCCATAGCGAGAATCTTTTTTGCAATCGGGCTGATGCGCGCATCGGGAATGATGTTGTTTGCGAACGGACTCTTGCCGGCGCCGGTCCTCTGATCGCCCGTGGCCGGGTCATAGATAATGACGCCCTGGCCGAGCATGGAGCTGAAATCGCCGCTGCGGAAGGCGGCGCTGGGAACGGTGAGAATGTAGGAGTCGCCGCGGCGATCTTTTGTTTGCATGAAGTCGCCGAAGAAAAACGTCTTGTTCTTGCGGATCGGCCCGCCGATGTTGAACCCGTATTGGTTGTACGTCGTCACCGGCTTGGTCGGTGCGAAAGTGCCCCTCGCTGCCAGCGCGCTGGTCTGGTTGAATTCGTAAACCGCACCGTGGATGTTATTCGTGCCGGACTTCAGCATGATGTTGGTGATCGCCCCGCCGGCGCGCCCCAGTTCCGCTTCGTAGTTGCTGGTGCTGACGTCCACGGTTTCCAGAGCTTCGATAGGTGGAATCAGGACCGTCAGCAGCCCCGTGCGGTGGTTGTTATCCACGCCCTCAAACTGAACGTTGTTCCCCTGCCGCTGCACCCCGTTGACTTGCGTGGTGAGCGAAGTCTGCGAGTTGAAGAACTCCGAGTGCGGCTGGAAGGATCGCGTGGTGCCCGGGACGAGGTTCAGCAGGGACTGGAAATTACGGCCGTAGCCGAGAGGCATGTTGGCCATCTGCACCGTCTCGATCGTGCGCCCGGTATCGGAGCGATCGGTCTGCAGCATCGGCACCTCGGCGGTGACGGTGATTGTTTCGGTGACGGCGCCCGGCTGCAGTACCAGATCGGCGCGGATGGTGGTGTTGACCAACAGGTCGACGCCCTGTTTGACCGCCGTGCGGAAGCCCATCCGCTCGACCGAAACGCGGTACGTGCCCGGTTCCAGTGTGGGAAAGGCAAAGTTGCCGCTGGCGTTGGTTTCGGTGTTCCGGCTGATGCCGGTCCTCATTTCCGTGATGGTGACTTTGGCGTTGGCAACGGCGCCGCCCGAAGAGTCGGTAACGGTGCCCAACAGGCTGCCGGTGACCGCCTGGCCGTATACCCAGCCGCAGGCGGCGATGATTAGGATAAAGAGCAGAGCTGCGAGCCGCAGCAAGGGCCGAAAAGAACGCATAAACGCCTCCTGAAAACGTTTCCTCTGTTGCTTGGACCAGACCGTCCTCATAGTAAACGCCCGCGCACCTTGTTTGTCAAGGCCGCTTTTCCGCGCGGTGTGAAGGAGTCAGAAGACGGGAGCCAGGAGAGGCACCTGTAAAACTGCCGCCTCGTTTTTTCCGTAGCCCAGGCCTTCAGGCCTGGGATCGAAAGCCAAACATTCAAGCAGCCCCCTTCCAGGGGGCTTACGGGCGCCCGCCTTCAGGCCCCGCGGGTTAAAGCCTTTCGCAAAGCCCCGTTCACCCGAATTCGGGTGCACCCGAATT
>JAPKYU010000046.1 GCA_026394175.1 Acidobacteriota bacterium
GTTCTGCACGATCCCCTGGTTCAGCTCCATCTGGTTTTCGGCAATCAGGCAGATGGTGACATCGGCGCGCAGGAAGGCCGGGTTGTGCGCCCAGCGCTTGAGGATGACCAGCGCGTTGCGGTCCTCGGCGGGCATCGAGGAGACGTCGCCGGCGGGCGCCACGGTTTCGGCGTAATCGATCGACAGGGCGATCTTCTTCCCGTCCGCCAGGCGCAGGCGCAGGTAGTTATCCAGCAGGTTGAGCACGGCGTCCGGGTTGCGCGGCAATCCCGCCGCATAGCCGGTGCCGTGGAAGCTGTCGTAGCCGGACAGAGCGCGCTGAAAATCGGCCTGCATTTCCGGGGTGGCGAAGCCCAGGCCGCCGCCGCGGTCGTAGGTGATCACCAGGTCGCGCTGCGGGAACAGCGCCTCCCGCAGGAAGCGCTGCAGAGGCAGATGCTCGGTCGCGGCGCCCCGCTTGACCGGGACCAGGTCGCGCACGTTGCCGTAGAGAACGAACATGGCGATGGTGCGCGAGTAGTACTTCTCGGAAAGCAACCGCGCCCAGGCGGGCAGCGATTCCAGGCGGGTGGCATTTGGCGCTGTTGTTGACATTGTAACGTCCTCCCGCGGGTGAAGCTGCCAGCTATCAGCTATCAGCTTCGGGCTGTCGCTCACCGGCGGCCGAGACGCGGCAGAACCAAGCCTACTGGAGCCGCCCCAAGAGGCTTGCGCCTCTGTAGCGGACTGTAAAAGCTGAAAGCTGATAGCTGATAGCTTTCTTCAGTTGCGCAACCTGGGACGCGGGTTGCCGGCCGGCGCTGCCGGCGCTTCCACCCGGCCCGCCAGTTCCTCGAGGGAATGATTCATCTCCGGCGCCGCCATCTCGAAGATGGCCTCCACCTCGCGCACCGTCTGCTCGGTCTGCTCCACGTCGTGAACCAGGTTCTCGAGCTGGTCGCTCAGTTGTTGCGGATCGCGCAGCGTCACCGACTGGTCGCGGATCAGCTCCAGCACGTCTTCAATCGCCGAGCACTGCGCGTCGATGACCTGCTGGTTCTCCCGCACCTTCTGATACTTCTCCACGCGTTTGGTCAGGATCTCGATTCTCCGGCGGTTGATCTCCTGGACCTTGGGGGTGTCCGAGGCCAGATCCTTTTCCAGTTGAGCGATCTCCCGCTTGATGGCATCCGGGGAAGTGGTCCGCAGATACTCGCGATGCTGAAAGGCGGAGTGCAGCAGGCGCAGATAGGATTGCAGCAGCCCGCTCAGCCGGTCGTCCGCCTGGCTCATGAAAACCTGCGCGGTGGACGACAGGCGGCCGTAATTGGCGCGGATGGCGACGCAGATCCGGCACACGTCTTCGTAACGGCCGCGCAGCTCCTTGGGCAATTCGTCGAGCATGGCGGAGAGGCTGAACTGGCGCCGCCGCTTCTCCTCGGCGAATTTCCAGCTCCGGACCAAGCGGCGGAAGGCGCTGCTCTGGGGAACCAAACTGAGATAAATCAGTTCCAGGCCGGCGGCCAGCACCAGCGGCAGCCCGGTGCCCGACACCATGGCGAACAGGGCCGCGCCGGCCAGCCCGATCCAGTTGTACTGCCACCGCAGGGCTTCCTTGACGAAGTTGACCTGGCCGAGGCCCATCTCCTCGATGTTGCGATCCGCCGCGCTCTTCACCGCGCCGCGCGCTTCGCCCGCCAGGTTCAGCTTCTCGTCCGGCATGCTCCGGCCCCATTGTAAACCAAACAGGCTACAGGCTACAGGCTGCAGGCCTCCCGAGTCTTTGTAAGGGTTGGGGCGGCCCTGCGGCCCACAGCCTACAGCCCACAGCCTACAGCCTACAGCCTCAGACCGTGACGCGCATTTCGCCGTGGCCGGGGGCGCGGCGCAGGCGGGAGAGCAGGTAGGCCTGCAGCTCGTGGAACCGGTTGTCCTGCTTCACCGCTACGTCGCGGGGCCGCGCGAACGGCACCGGAACGTCTTCGATGATCGTTCCCGGGCGCCCGCTCATGATGAAGATGCGGTCGGCCAGGTAAACCGCTTCTTCGACGTCGTGGGTGACAAACAGCACGGTCGAGGAGGTCTCATCCCAGATGCTCAGAAGCAGTTGCTGCATGTCGGCGCGCGTCTGGGCATCGAGCGCGCCGAAGGGCTCGTCCATCAGCACCGCGCCGGGGCGCAGCGCCAGCGTTCTGGCGATGGCCACGCGCTGCTGCATACCTCCGGAAAGGGTGTCCGGGTAAGCCTTCTCGAAGCCGGCCAGCCCCGTGGCCTGGATCAGCTCGCCCACGATCCGGCGCCGCTCGGCAACGGGCACCCCGTTGATCTTCAGGCCATAGGCGATGTTGTCGGAGACGTTGAGCCAGGGGAACGACGTGTATTTCTGGAACACCATGCCGCGTTCGCGGCCCGGACCCTGGACCGGCTTGCCGTTGAACAACACCTCTCCGCTGTCGGGCCGGTCGAGGCCGGCGATCAGGCGCAGGATGGTGGACTTGCCGCAGCCCGAGGGGCCCAGCAATACGCGGAACTCGCCGATGTCGCGCCCGTCGGCCGAGTACACGTCCTCGACTTCAAAGTTGATGTCGCGCAGCGCCTCGATCTTCTGGCCCTGAGGGCCCACGAAGCAGCGGCTGACGTTGCGGAGGCAGATCTTGATCCGGTTACTCTCCATGGCCCCCCGCTTTCACCGGCGCGGCGGCGCCGGCCGCCGCCGGCTGCGGAACGGCTTGGGCCCCGCGCCGCCAGGGGAACAGGCGCCGTTCCAGGAAGGTCAGCAGCCAGCGAAACAGGAAGGCGGCGATGCCGATGGCGATGATGCCGGCGTACACCCGCTCGAAGTCCAGCACCTTGCGGGCCGCCTCCACCATGTAGCCCACGCCCTTGCGGGCGTTCACCATCTCGGCCAGGATCACGTACGTCCAACCGATGTCGTAGAGTATGCGGAAGGAGCCGAAGACGGCGGGAAACGAGGAGCGAAACATCAGCCACAGCACGTGCCTGCGCCGCGCCCCCAGCGTCCAGGCCGTCTCCAGCAGGCTGTTGTCCACGCGGTTGACTTCCTCGACCACCACCGCCAGCAGGTAGAAAAACATGCCGAACCACAGGAAGGCCACCTTCATCAGCTCCTCCATTCCGAACAGGGCGATGAAGGCGGGGAGGAAGGCGGTGATGGGCATGGCGCGCATGGGCGCCGCCACCGGATTGATGGCGTCGTGCAGCCAGCGGAAGCTGGCCATCAGCACGCCCAGCGGGATGGCCACGATGGCGCACCAGGCAAAGGCCTGGAAAATGCGCCACCAGCTTTGGAACACGTTGCCCAGCAGGTTGTACTCGGTCCACAGCATGCCAAAGGCGCGGATCACGCCCGCCGGCTTGGGAAGCGAGAAGGGCGGCAGGACGTCGAAGTGGGTCAGCGCAAACCAGGCGGCAATCACGAGCGCCCAGCTTCCCACGCCGAGCGTGATCCGCGACTGCCTCGACGTCTGGCGGCGAATGCCAAGCAAGTGCGATAGAAGCGAGTTGTGATGGGCCATTGTCCTCGCCGGGGCTGTAGGCTGCGGGCTGTGGGCCCGATCCGTCGAATACCTACAGCCCACAGCCTACAGCCCACAGCCTAACGGGCAGGATTCGGATATACCTTGATGTCGGTGCGGCGGTTCTTTTCCCGCCCCTCCGGGGTGGCGTTGGTCTCGATGGGCCGGTCCGGGCCGTTGCCCACCGTCCGCATGCGCCCCGCCGGGAAACGATACTTCTCGATCAAGTAGCGCTTCACGGTATCGGCCCGCTCCCTGGAAAGCTGGACGTTGTACTGGTGCGCGCCGCTGGAGTCGGTATTGCCCTCGATGTCCACGACGGTGTTTTCATAGGCGCGCATGAAATCGCCGACTTCATCCACGACGGCGCGGGAGTCCAGTCCCATGCGCGCCGAGTTGGTCTCAAAGAAGATGGAGCGGCGCTGGGTGGCGATGGGGACCGCGCCCTTGGCCGGCTCCCGATATTCGATGGCCGGCTCCGTGGACTTGGCCGAGAACTTGCCGGTCAGCGCCGCCAGGTAGCGGGCATCGACGCTGGCCTCCGGTTTCGAGACCCGCCGGATCATGCGCGCCTCGCGGTACATCTCCTGGGCCATCTTGAAAACGTTGGCGTAGTCCGACTCCCCGCCCCCGCCGCCGAAAAACGCCTGGTTGTCGGCATAGTCGGTCAGCCGCACGCCTTCCAGCATGGTCTTGGCCAGGTCGGCGGGAATGTTGAAATCCTTGATGGTGCCGATGAGGGTGTGGGCGCGCGCCGGCTGGGCGCGAATGAACTCCACGCCTTCCAGCCAGCCCTCCGCGAATTTCGCCAGGGTGGCGGCGTTGCGGGCCGAATAGCGGTCGCTTACCACCAGGATGTCGGCGATCAGCTTGTTGGCGATGCGCGTGTCATAGACTTTCTTGGCGCCCGCCCGTTTGCCCACCGCGTCGCTCATGTCCGGGTCCCAGGCCACGGCCGCATCCACTTTCTGCTGGGCGAACAGCGTGGCCGGCTCGATTCCGTCCTTGGTGTGCACGGCCTTGGAAAAGATCTCGTTTCGCTGCTCGGTGGTCAGGCCGGAGCTCTTCAGGCCGTTCCAGAGCAGGAAATGGGAGGGGGTGTAGGGGGCGAAGGCGATAATCTTGCCCGACAAATCCTCGATGCTGTTGATGCCCTGTTTCCCGATGACGCCGTCGGCGCCGCGCGACCAATCCACCATGAAGAAGGCGCGGGCTCCGAAGTCTTTTTCCTGGAACTGGGCGAAATCCTTGGCCCACACGTCGGCGGTGGTCAGCATCACATCCACGTTATTGGTGGCCAGGGCCGCGGAACCTTCCGTCCAGTCGTCGATAATCTTGAAGGAGACCTTCAGCCCCTTCTTGTCGAAGATCGATCCGGAGACCGTATCCAGGCCTCCGTTGGCCACCAAACCGGCGGCGCAGCCCACCCAGATGTTGACCCGCACGCGCACGTCATTGGTGGAGGCGCTGCTGGAGCCGGTCAACTCCAGCGGCTTTGAGGTATCGATCTTGGCGGTTGCCTCGCCGCCACGGGAACCGACCCACTTGCCGAGGTTCACCATGCCGTACTTGTGCAGGCTGTACGCCACCAGGCTGGCCCCGATCAGGAAGATCAGGGTCCAGCCGCCCTTCTCAATCTTTAATGCCATGATCTCCTCCAGAGGGGTTTAGCCGCAGATTTCGCAGATTTCTCAGATTGAATCTGCGCCATCTGCGAAATCTGCGGCTAAGGGTTCATTTGCCGAGGATCGCCGCCAGCGTCTTGCGGTCGATCGTGGGTTCGGGGTCCGAGACGGCCTTCAGCACCTTTGCGTCGCGATACATCTCCTGCGCCAGCTTGAAGATGTTGGCGTAGTCGCCGGCCTTGGCGGCGGTTCCGAAAAAGGCCCGGTTGTCGGCCTGGTCGGCGAGCTTCACCCCTTCCAGCATGGTCTTGGCCAGGTTGGCTGGAATGTTGAAGTCCTTGATGCCGCCGATCAGCTTGTAGGCGGCGGGCGGCTGGGACTTGATGAACTCGACGCCTTCCAGCCAGCCCTGCCCGAATTTGGCCAGGGTCTGCGGGTTGGCGGCCGCGAACCGGTCGCTGACCACCAAAATGTCGGCGATCAGGTTGGAGGCCATGCGGGTGTCATAGATGCGCCTGGAGCCGGCGCGCTTGCGCACCGCGTCGCTCATATCCGGGTCCCAGGCCACGGCGGCGTCCACCTTCTGCTGGGCGAACAAGGTGGCCGGCTCGATCCCGTCCCTGGTATGGATTCCCTGGGAAAAAACTTCTTCGCGTTGCTGCGGCGTGAGTCCGGCGTTGCGCAGCCCTTGCCAGAGCAGGAAATGGGACGGGGTATAAGGGGCGTAGGCGATCTTCTTGCCCACCAGGTCCTTCAGGGTGGCTATGCCCTTGCCGGCGATAACCCCGTCGGCGCCGCGCGACCAGTCCACCATGAAGAAAGCGCGCGTCCCGAAGCCTTTGGCGCGGAATTGCGCGTAATCCTTGGCCCAGACGTCGGCGGTAGTCAGCATCACGTCCACGTTGCTGCTGGCCAGCGCCGCCGCACCCTCGGTCCAGTCGTCGATGATCTTGTAGGAGACCTTCAGGCCCTTCTTGGCGTAAACCGAATTCGCGGCGGTATCCAGGCCGCCGTTGGCCACCAGGCCGCCGGCGCACCCCACCCAGATGTTCACGCGCACCCGCACCTGGTTGGTTTCGGCGGCCGCACACACGCTCGCGCACCACAACAGCGACACCAGGACCAGAACCCAGGCCAACGACTTGCTCTGCTTCATCGCTTCAACTCCTATGCCTAGCCGCAGATTTCGCAGATTGCACAGATTCAATCGGTGAAATCTGCGCAATCTGCGGCTGCTCTGCTCTCAGGTTGTTTTCTCGGCTTCCTTGGCCCCGATGGTTTTCTCGGCCGGCGCCGGGGCGGCCTCCGGCGCGATCATTCCCATCTCGATCTTGAACTGCTTCACCAGCTCGCCGGCCCGCAGCTTCTCCGCTTCCTCCTCGATCTTCACCTTCTGTTGATCGACGTTGCCCAGGGCCATGTCCAGACGCGCCTCGGACACCGCGGTTTCTTCCTCGATCTTGCGGACCATCTCGTCGTGGGTCTGGCTGATGCCGGCCACCTCGAACTGCTCCATGGAATCGGCCACTTTCTTCTGCCACTGGGAGCGCCGGTAATCGCGGATGGCGTTCAGCGCCTCCTGGGTCTTGCGCTCTTTTTCGCGCATGAAGGCCTGCTTGACGGCCGCGGCCTTATCGTAGGCGGCCCGGGCGGCCGTCAACTGCCCCTGATTGCGCGCCACGGCGCCGCGGAGCTGTTCCAACTGAGTGGCGAAGCTGCCGGCCAGGTCGTCGCGCCCCGCCTGGATGGCCGCCTTCACCTTGGCGGTCAGGTTCGCCATCTCGTTCTTGTACTTGGCCTCTTCTCTTTCCAGCAGCGTGGCGTTGGCCTTGACCATGGCGATGCTCTCGTTCATCCGCGGCACCTGGTCGTTCATGTCCCGGATGTTCTGCTCCAGGATGATCTCGGGGTTCTCGGCCGCCGAGATGAAGAAGCCGACAAACGAACGAATCATGCGCGACAGGCGTCTCCACATATCTTTATCCTTTCGCAAACATTGCTCTCACAACCGAAGGCGGAAAGCAGAAGGCAGCAAAACCCTGCCTTCTGCGTTCTGCTTTCTGCCTTCTGCCTTCCGCCTTCGGCTTACGGCTAGCTCTGCTTCGAGCCGGGCGCCGCCGGCCGCGGCGCGCTGGTGGTTATGGGATTCTCCGACAGAAAATGGCCGACCGCGTCGGCGATCTTCTGTTCCTCTTCCTGCTTCTTCAGCGACCACCCGTAGAGTTGGTCTTTCTCGCGGGCCACCTGGTCGTTATTGGCCTGGATGCGGGCCTGGTGTTCGGCGATCAAGCGATCCAACTCCGCCTGAATTTGCCGGTTCTCGGCCGCCTTTCGGGCCTCCAGTTCCCCCAGGGCCTTCTGCTGCGCCCGTTCGTAGGCATCCAGAGCGCGGTCGCGGCCCACCGCATCCTGGATGATTGCGTCCAGCTTGACGCCCGCGGCCTCCAGCGCCACCAGGATCGAGCTGCGTTTGACGTCCGGCGCCAGGCCGCGCAAATGCTCGCTCTGCAGCATCTCCGCCACTTTCAGGATGGTGTAGCCGTGCGCCGGCTGGCTGATGTCGGCCAGCTTGTAGATTTCCTCAAAGGAGACGGGGGCGCCCGCGGTGGCCGTCATTTTCGGCGGCGGCACTTGCGCGGCAATCTGAGAAACGGAACGCGGCGGGCCGGACGATGGGGTGGAGGGCCGTGCTGGGCCGGTCGCGGGCGGCTTGGGCGCTGTGCCTCGCGCCAGCCGCTCGACCTGCGCGGCCGCGCTGCCGGCTGCCTGGCCCGCGTCGCCCGCTTCCTCGGAAGCGTCAACCGAAACGAAGTAGTTGTACCACCTCTTGTCACCCATCAGAACCTCCCCTGCTCGTATACGTGCCAGGCTTGTGCCAGTTTCCGGATTCGGCCCCGTGGGCCACCTGATTCTATTGAACGCCCGCTTGCATTGCAAGCTGTAGCGTCGCCATTTGGAGCATGTAGCGCCGGGCCCGGCGCCAGCATCAGGTCGCAGATGTACTTGAACCCGATGGGCGTCCCATGCAGTTTCAGCGCATGTCGCCCGGCGATGAGGTCGATGATCTTGCTGGTAAAGACGGATTCAACTTCTCCAGGAACTCCGCAATCCGTCCGATGCCCCGCTTCAATTCCCGCATCGAGGTGGCGTAGGAGAGGCGCAGATGGCCGCCCGCGCCGAACCCCTCCCCGGGCACCGTGACCACCTGCCCTTCGCGCAGCAGGCGCCCGGCCAGCTCGGCCGAGGATGCGGGCCGGCCGTCTTCCCCGCCCCGGCCCAGGAACGCCGTCACGTTCGGAAACGCGTAGAACGCTCCCTGCGGCATCGAGCAGCGCAGGCCGGGAATGCGGTTGAGCCCTTCGACAACGAAGTCGCGCCGGCGGCGGTATTCCTGGCGCATCATGCCGACGGCATCCTGGGGGCCCGTCAGGGCTTCCACCGCCGCCTTCTGGGCGATGGAATTGGGATTGGAAGTGGAATGGCTCTGCAGCTTCATCATGGCCCGGATCAGTTCCGGACGCGCCAGGGCAAAGCCGATGCGCCAGCCGGTCATAGCGAAG
>JAPKYU010000597.1 GCA_026394175.1 Acidobacteriota bacterium
CCTGCTCGTTCTGGCCGGCGCTGTCGGCAACCAGGATGGGGTAGGCGGCGCGCGCCGCGTTCGCCGCCAGCGTCACCGAATTCGCGCCCTGCGGCGGATACTGACTGGTGGCCGCCAGGCGGGTCAGTTGCCGCAGCGCGCTGCCGTCGGTCGCCACCGCATAGACAACGGTGACGGCCGCCACCGTGCCATCGGGCTTCACGCTGGCGCCGAAAACCGTGGTCCGGCCCGTGCCGTCCACCGCCGGCGCCAGCAGCCCGGCCGAGCGCCCGATGAACACCGGCATGGCCGTTCCCTGGGCCTGCAGTAGAACGGGGAACAGGAGGAATCCGAGGAGCAAGGGCCTAGCCATAGTACCTCCCGCATCTCCATCATACGCCAAAGCCGGGTGCCAGGTTCCAGGTGTCAGGTTCCAGGTGTCAGCGGGGCCCGGCACCGGCCGCCTGTTTTCCGTTGATTAACAGGCTCTTTTACTGGATTATGTGACGGTTGCATCCATTTCTACTTCCTTTATTTTGTTATGTTTGCGTGACCGGAGCCAGTATTTTACTGGCTATATACTGGCCGGAGCCGAAAAGCTCTGAAATCATTGGTCTGTTTCTATAATTTCATTATAGCATAGCTGTCAAGTCTGCAAACGTTTTCATGGCATGCGCCCCTTGAAAACAAAGCGAATAAAGTCCGGACAGCAAATCCGCCCCGCGCGGATTCTCGCCGCCCCAACCGCCCCCGGCCCCGCGAAGCCGCTGTAGGGACGGACGTTCGGCCCGCCCGTTTTGCCGTTCCCAACAGAGCCGCGAGCGTCAGCGAGCGGGTGCTTGCGCAGCGCCGCGTCGGCCCTTGCGGGGCACCCGCTCGCTGACGCTCGCGGCGCTGTTGTCCTGAATGGGATTTTGCAAGTACCTCAGCTTACTGGGCTTGTGCGCATCATTTGCCAATTCCGCCCGCGGAGGTGAACGATGCTCCCAGGGCGGCCGTTTGGGAAGGCGGATTTTGTCAGCGAGATGGCGGAACGATTCGGTGGCTATTGGACTCGCGGAGGTCCCAAGAAAGAGGCTGTGGACTATAGGCTGTAGACTGTAGGAGGCCGGGGGAAACAATGAAAACGCAGCGCGACGAGCTGCAGCCTGAAGCCTGCAGCCTCGGCTCTCGGCCCGCCCGGCTCAACAGCAGATCGATCAGTTCACGCTTTTTTAAAACCTGCTCCGCCAAGCAAAAATCGCGCAGTTCACGCTGTCCCCATTCTTGCCCCTGCTGGCTGCCGCCGCGCTGCCTGCCTGCGCCCAACAAAGCGGCGCCCCGCCCAACCCCGTTACCTGGAGCCTGTCGGCGCCCGGCGAGGCCCGAGCCGGCGGGCGGCTGCCGGCCAAACTCAACGGCGCGGATCGCCGACGGCTGGCCTCTCTATTCGCTGAAGAAACAGGAAGGCGGGCCAATCCCCACTTCCGTCGCCATCCCCGCCCCGCAGCCTTTCGGGCTCGCCGGCGCAATTGACGCGCCTCCGCCCTTGACTGCCAACGAGGAAATCTTCGGCATGGAGGTGGAGTTCTACATCGGCGAGGTGGAATTCGGCCTGCCGCTCGCGCTCGCCAAGGATTCGCAGGGCGGGGTGAAGCTGGCGGTCACCGCGCGCTACCAGGCCTGTGACAACAAGCTCTGCCTGGCTCCGAAGACGGTGCGGTTGGAGCGGCCGGTCAAAGTGAAGCCGCAGGGCGAACGCGCCGGACGAGCCTAACCGTAAGCAATGAAACCGCGGCTGATGTCGCTAATCTTGCGCTTGGTTTGCCGGAAGACGCCGATGCCTTCCCGCGAGCCGTCGTTGTTCGAGTTGCCTTCGATGGTGGTCAGGTAGAAGCCTCGCACCGCTTCCACCAGGCCGGTATGTCCGTTTCCGCCCCCCGTAGAGAGGATGAAAATCATGCCCGGCTGAACCAGGCTCGGCTGATCCGCGCAATCGGCGCTCGATATCCGGGGGATTCCCTGCGCCCCCGCGCGGTTCCAATGATCCAGCACGCCGGCCGTGGGGATCACCGGGTTCGCGACAGGGACACGGAGCGAGGCGGCCGCTTGATCGAAACACCAGTACACAAAAGCGGCGCACCAGGAGTAATGTCCCTCGGTCGGATCCAGCTTCACGCAGCGAAGGTATTGGTCCACTCGGGGGCCGCGGTTGGAGCCAAGCGGCGATTCCATCACGCCGATTTCCCGGGCCGCCGTTTTCAACGTCTCAACCAGCAACGGCGTCGGCGCGGTGGTGACTTCCGGAAGTAACGGAGAATTGAACAGCGCTGCCCAGGTGAGTGGCCCTACCTTGCCGTCAACGCGGAGCGGGCTGCCCAGATGATCCGCGGAACGCATCTGGAACAGTTCCACAGCCTCCTGCGTTTCGGGGCCGAAGGCGCCATCTTCGGCGATGGGACCGCAGCCCAATTGGTTGAGCCGGCGCTGAACAGCCAGCACGTCCGGGCCGGTCTGTCCCTCTGCCAGCACCCTTCCCAAGAATGAAACAACAGCGGTATCGGGCATGGTTGCCTCCTGAAAAAACTGTGGCGTCAGCGCTTCTTTTCCGGCGCCTTTAGTATGGCGTAGGTGCCCGAAGTGATTCCCATTAGTCCCAGCAAGGTGGCATCGAAGTCCGGCATCGCCAGCGTCTGCCACACGTTGACGACGAAGACGACGGCGAGGGCCAAAGTCCACACCATAAACTGCAAGCGGTGCAGGCCCGCGCCGTCGGCGTTGGAAATGATGTCGCGCCAGAAGCCTTCCGACTTGCACACTGTCGTGCGCGGTTCGATCTGTTTTTTCTCTTTTTCCAGCGTAGTCTTGACTGGCTCCGGCGGATTCTGGGCAAGCTTCTCCTTCAAGTCCGCAACCTTGGCCTTATTGTTTTGCACGTTGGTCGCGTCCAGGGCGGCGGCCGTGCCAAAGGTCGCGAGCGTGATGCCCATCAAGCCGACCACCGAGGCGGGAATGGTTGCGTTGTACTCGCCGGTCACGAACCAGATAAAAAGGAAGGCGTAGATAACGAGTACGGTCCAAAATGCCGCTTGCGTGCGCGAGAGGCTGTAAGCGCGCTCGGTAACTTCCAGGCCCTCTCCAGGCTCCTTGTCGCGCAGGACACCGGTGCCGGCGGCGATGGAGAAGAAGACAAAGGCGCCCGCTGCGGCGGCCAGGAACCACCCCACGAGCCGCCCGGCCCGATCTCCGAAAATCGTGAATTCTACAACCGCATGACTTTGCGCCGCTGGCCCTTTTTCCAGCCCGGTGCTGATGGTGAGCGTCCGCCCGCTTCGGGCCGCCAGCACCAGATCCTTCCAGTTCTTCCGCGCCTCCTGGGTGGTGAGGTCGCGCGTGATGTGGTACGTCAGCAGCGTTGTGGTGACGTCATCCTCGTCGGTAGCGCTCGCTCCGACAGCGGCGCGCGTGCCCGGCAGCGGCTTTCCATCGAGGAACAGCACGAGGTCCGCCGGGTTCGGCTCGCCGGTGTCATCGAATGTGACGTTGGCCGCGTGTTCAACAGCCAGCGTCACCCGATCACCAAAATGGAGCCTGACGGGCGCATCGAGGCAGGCGTGCTTGTGAGTGATCACTTTCTCGGGATCTTTAAGCTCATCGCTGCCGATCGGATTGCGGGCAACGCACACGACTGTGAATGTGCCGCTGGTCGTCTGTGCCCGCATCGGCGCCGCCAGGCAAACCAGAACGGCAAACGCCGCCAACCCGTGCGCGCCTCGCTTCCAGGCCGCGCCCTTCATCTTCGCTCGTTGCTTCATGGCCACTCCTCCAGCGCCTTCCAGCCGCTGCCATTCGCCTCGCACTTTGTGCTGGTGCACACGTCGAATTGGGTCACCGGATGCACCTCCCACAACGACATCCGCTTGGGCTGGTTCTTGATGTTGTGTTTCTGGTCCCCGTTCACCTTGTGATGGTTGTCGAAGAAAAGCTGCCCGCGCACCCGGACCATCAGGTTCGCCTGTTGTACCTTGCGCAGCCGCTCTTCGGTCCACGTGGCAGCGCGCCGCTGGGGAATCATCTCGGCCACGATCCCGTCATACTCAAAGCCGTTGGGCGCCGGCGTCAGGCTGATGTGGAAGTCGTTGTTTTCACTTCCCTGCAACCGGCAGTTGACCGACTCTCCCGAGTCGTTGGCGTGCGGCTTCGAATTTTCCGGTCTCATGGCGATGTACCCGACGATCTGTACCAGGTCGCCTTCGCCGACCGTCTCGCCGGCGGCTTGCAGCTTACGCAACCGTGCCCGGTCGGGCTTCGCCAGCGTCGAGTACTTGCCCTTGAATTTCTTCTCCACCTGCGCCTGCAGCTCTTCGAAATCCTTGAAGTTGAGGGTCTTCACCTCGCCCTTCGGCTTCAGGTTATGCTTGCCGATATTGCAAAGAGCGTCGGCTGTGTTTTCCTTGGCGCAGCCGCGCGTCGGGCATCCGCTCAGCACCTTGGCGCACGGTTTCTTATCGGCGGCCTGCGCCGCGCCGCCCAACAGCAGCAGCAAGAAGCTGATTGCGACGAGTTTCATGCGCCTTCTCCGAGTATGTCGCTTAGGCCCTGGCCTCCCGCTCGCTCACAATGTCGTAACGAAGAAACGCCTTGGTCTCGCCCCGGTTTAGTTTGTCGTGCAGCACCAGGTGGTCGGTCTTGGCCGGGTCCAGTAGTTCACCGGTGTGTATGATGAGCCCCTCCAGATCCCAAAGCGGATTGCCGAGATCGATGTCGATGTCGGCATAGACCATACGGTCGGCAAATCCACTGGGCGGCAGAGCTATGACGATCTGCAAACAATTGCGGCCGCCTTGACGATAGCTGATGGGCGTAAAGTGCTGACCGGTCGAGGCCGCCAAGCCGTCGAGCAAACGCTGATGAATGGAGGCGGCCGGATGCCCTTCCTTCGCCCACAAGCCGGCGCTGACCAAGCGTTCGAGCCGGTCGGCGAGCTCTGGCTTTGCTGTGGCGTAAACCCGGTCCACGTCTGCGAGGTAAATGTATTCAATTGCGTCTATCAACGGCTCACCGAGACCAGCTTGATCGGAGGGAACACTAAGTTTCGCGAGGATGTTCAACAGGCATGCCTGGCGGGCGGCTCGTGGCGCTGGGCTCGCGATCCACTGGTTGAGCGGCCAGCCATCCACCACCGATTTTGCATTGTTGATGACCGCGGCAACGAGGGGATCCAGAGCCTTGAGCTGCACGCGCCGCCGGTCCGGTTCCTCTTGCAGGGTCAGTACCGTCTGCGCGTTCCGCCCCAGTATGATCCTCTGCTCTGCATCGCGGAACTCGTAGCTTTCCACCTGGACTGTTATGTCGTAGACGCCGGCCGGAAGACCTTCCGGATCCCCATGGAAACCGGAGAAGCGGAGCCCACCGGCGTCAATCGCCACGTCCAGTTCGAACTCCTTGCGACGCCAATCGTGGCGTTGTTGCACCGGCACCAGGAGTTGGGGGAACACGGGCTGCATGCCGATCGCCAGGTTCAAGGGGGAAGCATCGCGGCCGGAATCGAATACGATTCCCTCATCCGCGCGGAAGCTGGATACGTTCATCTGCCGCCCGCCCGATTCGAATCGTAGAAGCAAGCTCTCGTTCATTCAGCACCTCGTTCAGTCGGGGAGTAATGGAACAATTACTGCTTCGCCAGGCCAGAAAAGAGGCTATCGAAATCGTAACTGACGCCCACCTGCGCGCGCCAGGTTGGCTTGTCGATCAGCTCGGTGCGATTCGAGTAAGTCACCGAGAGCGGTATCTTGACGCTGCTCCCTTGCGGCGCTAGCGAAAGCTTGGCCTGCGCCAGCCAGATGTTACCAGTCTTGGTGAATACGGTCTTGGCCCCCGGAGGCAACCCGGTGAACGTAATCCCGGAAACCGGATTGGCCGGGTCTACCTGCAGCAGAGCGGCCGTATTCTGACGCTGATAGTAGCCGGCCAGGCTCACCGTGGCCGGACCCAGGATCGACGTACTGCCCAAGCCGTGATCTAGCTCGAAAGCAAACTGGGCATCGCGGAACCGCTTCACGGCTGCCGCCGCCTCCTTAGGCACCGAATCGTAGATCTCAATCGCCCCGTTCGCGACCAGCCTTGTCTGTACGGTGAGCGGCAGGTCGAAAATCAGGCGGAAGGTGGACGCCGGCTCTTGGCCCAGGGGGCGGTCATTCGTGCACTCGAATGCCAGCACCGGTTGCTTCGCCAGGGACTCCACGAGTTCGTTCTGGTCGCTGAAAAATCGGTTGTACGCGGCCGTCGCCTTGCCCACACGCTCGCCCAGGTCCGGAATCTTGCGCTTGACCGTATCGAGCAGATCCCGCAGCGACTCGTTCAGCGCCTTCTCCACCGCGGCGCGGTCCCGGCCGGCGGCCTCGATCCGTCGCTGGGCGCGTTCTTGCCATTCTTCGTACTCCCGCAACTCGGAAACCGGGCCGTAGATTTGTACCTCCACCAACGCTCTGGTGGCCTGGTTCATCCAGGTTCCCACCTGGGCCTTCCATTTATCTAGAAATGCCTTCGAGGTAACGTCCCTGTGGTTCCAGAATTCGATGCGGGCGGACACCAAAGAGATCTCTCTCTTCTTTCCGGTGAACGTCGCCGACTGTGCCGTGGCGCCGTTGCCGCTTGTGCCGGTCGCCGGCGTCCCGGTGATGGACTGGCTGTCCCGCGAAGCGTCGAAGGAAACGCCAAACGAGACTCGCCGCAGGATGTTCAGCACGGACTTGCTGACGCAATAGCCGTTGCGGCGCTCCGTTTCCAGGCAGTACGGAAAAATATTGTTCCGAACCAGCGCCGAGGGCACGCCAGCGAGGTTGCCCCGGATGGTAATCACCTGGCCGTTCACCGATCGCGTCAGCGCTCCGTACTCTGTCGCCACGGAGAGTGCCTTCGCCACCGGCCCCTGCGAAACGACAGACGTGGAAGCAGTGCCGCCAGCGCCCGGTCCCGCCTGCTTGTCGGTTCGCGATGCTTCGATCCGCCTCGCGACAACCTCGAATTCCCTCTCGATCACTCCTTTCCAGGCGGGGTCCGGCGAAAGCACGCCGGCGGCGTATACCACAAAGCATCTCTCATGCTGGCCGAGATGGAGGAGTCCAAGAAGCGCGGCCTCGTAACCTGTGGGATCCCTCGACCTATCGGTCGCCATCAGCCGGTCGATCCCCTTTGTGTAACTCGTGCAGTTTTCCACCTGTCCGAAGCAGCACATCGCTGTCACCACAGGCATCATCAGGGCGAGAATCGGAACGCGCGTCATGCAGCAGCCTTCCCGTTGATGCGGAACGACACTTTCGGCTCGTCGCCGGAAACATCGCGAAGCAGTTGGGTGCTGCCGCCTCCACAGTCTTCGCGCAGCGCCCCTTCTCCGGCCTCCTGGGCGGAAAACACGAATATGAGCACCATCACCACACTGCCGGCGGCGACGGTGAAGTCGAGCCTGGAGACCGCTGTGCCATCGGGGACGAGGTCTGTGTCGCCGTACTTGGCTTTGGCGATCATGACGTTGCCGATGTGATCCTCGGCAATCAGCGTGACCTTGTCACCAACGGTGGCATCGAAATCGATCGAATGCGGTCTCTCGCGAAGATGGCAGGCCATGGCGCAGACTCCTTAAGGACAGCGACTCGCCTGATGTGCGTCACCCAGGCGATCCCAAGAGCAACGCCGTGCAGTTTCTAACTCAGTTAATTGACGGTCAACTAGCCGGAGGGCTAGGTTACTCTACAGTAACGCCTGTAAGGTAGGCAGGGATACTCTGTTGATGGGTAAAAGGATAAGCACCTTGTCGTGCAACATGGCCTAGTGTGCTGAGTCATAAATGCGTTTACAAAGTCGCTGTACCTTGCCGAGGATCAGATCTGCGTCTGCTGTCCAGATGAAAGGCCT